>JAFDHS010000050.1 GCA_019308655.1 Deltaproteobacteria bacterium | reverse complement strand
TTTCACACTTTTTGAAGTTGATGATTTAAAAGGTTTGTAAGGAATACCCGACCACTCCAGGTTCAAATGTTTTGAAAATTCCAGAAAATTAAGCCGGATGCCGTGTACCAGCACGGACATGGCGCCTAAGAGAATGTTGACGGCATGGCCGAAGAACAAAATTAAAGAGGCACCCAGAATGCTGAAAAAAGAACCGAATCCCACATCCATGGACAAGTTGTTAAAAGCAACCGCAACTTCTTTTGCAGCAAGTCCGACTGCAAACAGTCGAATATAAGAAACAAGGTCTGAAAAACTGCCGATAATATTCAGGATATTGTTAGGGGATTGGATTATTCCGTTTAATATTCCCTTTATAAACCCCTCCTCGTTTTGTTCTCCGAAAATAATAACCATCATTATTCCGATGATGATAAGGGAGGGCAGGAAATCAGTCGTGGGTGTGTTCAGTATCAGTGCTTTTGCAATACAGTAGATTCCCCATATCAGTATCATTCTTCCGATTTCCGCAATTAAGGAGAGGGATGGATAGAGCTGGATTATTCTGCACAGATGTGCAATGGAGAGCTGTACCAGGGCAATGATAAAACACAAGTGCATTACGGCGGTGTTGCTTTGGTCGCTAAAACTGTAGAGTGCAGGGATCACTAAAGTTTTGAATCCGGGCAGTTTTCCGATGGCCTCTACCCCGAACCAGAGTCCGGTAATTGCGCCCCATAAAATGGTTGTTCCGGATAGAAGATAAAACAGATAAATCGTCTCTTTGGGGATACGTTTGAAATAGCGGCCGATCAAATATGTACTTAAAAGCATCATTGATCCGTAGCCGGCGTCACCGATCAGTAATGCATAAAAAAGGCTGAAGAAGATCAAGATAATGTTATTGGCGTCATACTCCCAATATCCCGGTGTAACGCCGATAAAATCCATAACCGGCTTAAAGATTTGAGACCATTTTGAGTAGGTTACCAGCGTGGGAACAGGATCATCTTTGTTTGGGGTTTCAAGCATCACGGCCCAGTTCTTTTCAGCAGTGATCGTTTTTAGACGATCCACAGCCTCATCCGGACAAAATCCTGTAATATAAGAAATCCCTTTTTCCGTTCCCAGACCGGCCCTGGCGATTTCGTAATTAAGGTAATCTATGAATAGATTCAGGGTTTGACGGATTATAATCGCCTTTTTAAAGATGGCACTTTTTTTTCCCTGAAGGTGAGAAATCCGTTCTTGTTTGTCCTGGATTAATTTTTCGATTTTATCCGCACTGCGGGAGGGCAGTTCAATCTCTTTAAAAGGTAAATCAGGAATTTTGCCCAGGGCCGCCACTGCAATGTAAAAAAACGACCCGTCTTTGAAAAGAATATTCAAATTGATATTTTCGGGAACCTGATCCAGTTCCTTTTCATGACATCTGAAAACTTTAAGCCCGATCCCCTTTTCTTCGAGATTTTTAATCGCTTCCGGGTCAAATCTTCCCCATTTTTCAAAAGGTGCATATTCCGACTCGAGTAATTTTAATTCCTCTTGCAGCTTTTTAATCGTAGAGGAAAGTTTGAGAAACTGCTTTGCGAGGGTAACTCCCTCTTTTCCGTTGTTTTTTGGACGAAGCGGTTTGTCCGAACCGGCTATGTTTGGGTCATCAACGGTTTTTGGAATAAAAGCGAGTACCTTTTTAAGCAGATCGATTTTATCCTGAATGTCTTCTATGGCGGTATTTTCAGGGGGGTAAATCGGGTTGAGGTGGACGGCACCGTATTTGCGAAGGGTTTGCAGCGCTTCGTCTGTTTTGCCGGATAGAAAAACGATTGAAATTTTTTTCATACTGACAATCATAAATGCCTCTATCGAGCAATCTTTTTTTTAGCTATTCTGGCCCATCCCACGGCAGCTGTTTGCAGGTCGGCCAGGTGAATTGAAATTTTTCGGATCGCATTGAGTGTTTCGGGAATTTTAACTTTTTCAAAAAGGTTGACCCGTTGACTTGCGATTCGTAATTCTTGTGATAACCGTCGTTTTTGCTCTTCCAAAACCGTGCGCTGAATTTTTAAATGAATCATCTTACTTAAAATTTCCATTGCCCGGTCCACCCATAACGGATATATAAAAAGGTCGTATCTTTTATTTTCCAGATCAACCTGATCCAGAACGGGGATATCCACGCCGGCGATATTCTCCTCCATCATCTTGACGCCGTGCAACTGAATCAAGCCGGCAATATCTACATCTTCACTAAACAGGCTCACCCACGGCAAAACTTCTTCTAAAAGTCGATTTTGGGACTGTTTAACATGAGCCAGCTCCCCTCTGATTCGTTCAACTTCTTTTTGAAGTTGCTGCTTTTTGATATAGAGTGTCGGCAAATAGCGATTATACCGCTTCAGGTCATCTTTTTGTTTTCTTAATTCATTCTTGGTGAGCTTTACCTTTTTCATTGGATTTACGCATTTCTTCCGGCCAGAATTTGTCTGTTAATTTTGTCGGGATGCCGGTTTCTTCCGGTAAAAAACACTCTGCAAGGATTTCCCAGCCCCGGTTTAAGGCTTGTTCAAGGGGAATATTTACGGATAAGTCCATCAGCTCCAGCTCAAACAGCATGCCGTATTGCAACAGTTTTTTATCCCATGGAGACATGCGAAAACCCATGGATTTTTTCTCCATGGTTTCCTCAAAATAAGCATAGAGCCGAACCAGAGCATCCATGAGGGGTCGATGATCTTCTCTGGTTTTTTTATTCACAAGCTGCTTTAATCGGCTCAATGAACCGAACGGCTCAATTCTGCCGTTGTTCAGATAGTATTGCCCCTCTGTTATATATCCGGTATTGTCGGGGATAGGATGGGTCACATCATTACCCGGCATGGTGGTGACGGAAAGGATTGTCACGGATCCCGCACCTTCAAAGTCGACAGCCTTTTCATATCTGGAAGCAAGCTGGCTGTAGAGATCGCCGGGATAGCCTCTGTTGGATGGAACTTGTTCCATGGTGATGGAGATTTCTTTTAAAGCGTCACAGAAATTAGCCATATCCGTTAAGAGGGCCAGAACGTTTTTTCCTCCCAAAGCAAACTTTTCAGCAACCGCCAGACAGAGATCCGGCACCATCAGGCATTCAACAACAGGGTCCGACGCAGTATGAACAAAGAAGACGCTTCTGGACAAGGCACCTTCATTCTCCAGTGTGTCCTTGAAAAAGAGATAATCGTCAAAACGGAGTCCCATCCCTCCCAAAACAATAACATCAACTTCGGCCTGAAGGGCAATTCGTGCCATAAGCTCGTTATAAGGTTCTCCCGCTGTTGTAAATATGGAGATCTTCTGAGATTCTACAAGAGAATTAAACACATCGATCATCGGAATACCGGTATGGATCATCCTGGACGCAATAACCCGTTTGGCCGGGTTGACGGAAGGACCACCGGTTTCAATTAAAGATTCCGTGAGTAAAGGGCCACGGTCTCTTGGATCACCTTTTCCATCAAAAATTCTGCCAAGAAGATTGTCGGAAAACGAAACCTGCATCTGATGGCCGAGAAAGCGGATTTCATCACCTGTAGAAATTCCGCTGCTCCCGGAAAAAACCTGAAGATGGACCCTGTCACCGTCAATTTTTATTACTTCCGCTAAAGAGGAGTCGCCATATTCGGACGAAACCCGTGCCAGTTCACCATACTTGATGTTGGCAGCGGAAACCGTGATCACGTTGCCGGTTATTTGAATTATTTTGTTATAAATTTTCTTCATTTTCCGGTATATTATCCCAGGGTTCTTTCTGAAACGATTCGTGCTCAAATGCTTTTTCGGATCTTTTTAATGTTGAATTCATATCAGGTTCGATGGCCGCTAAGCTGATATGGCTGAGGAGGGTTTCCGGAAAAGGAGCGGAACGTTCGGCAACCATGGCCTGGATTTTTTTTTCGCATTCATAAAATGAATCCGATTTCCAGGTTGAGGTATTGTAATCTAAAAAAGTCTGCCTCAAGCGGTTGAAAAATTTTCTGGCGTCCTCTTTGTCCCTGAATTGAAGCCATTTTTTCAAGATGCCGGTAATAAGATCTAAGACTCTTTTTTGCCGATTTTCGGGAGTTGCCGCATCAACGGGATCAAATGCGTTTTGTTGCAGATATACGTTGTCGAAAAACTCGCTCTGTAAATAAAAGACGTAATCTTCCAGAGAGGTTCCTTCTTCTCCAACGACTTTGATCATCTGTTCGATTTCATTGGCATGGGCAAGGGTTTTAAGAATATATTTTCGGGTCGGAGTGTCGATAAAACCCTTATAGCGACTCCAGCTTTCCAAAGGACCGATGGCTGGAAAACGCCTGGCGTCGGCCCTTTCTTTGGACAAGGCCTGAAAGGCGCCTACCACTTTCAATGTGGCCTGGGTAACAGGCTCTTCAAAACTTCCCCCGGCAGGACTCACTGTTCCGCCAATCGTTACCGAACCTATATTGCCGTCTTTGAGTCTGACCCGGCCCGCCCTTTCATAAAAGCCGGCAATCACGGATTCCAGATAGGCCGGGAATGCTTCTTCTCCAGGAATTTCTTCCAGTCGGCCGGATTTTTCACGCATTGCCTGGGCCCATCTCGAAGTCGAATCGGCAAGGAGGAGCACGTCCAGACCCATCTGCCGGTAATATTCGGCCAGGGTAACGGCGGTGTAAACAGAAGATTCACGTGCGGCAACCGGCATGGAGCTGGTATTGCAAATGATTATGGTTCGCTCCATTAAGGATTTTCCGGTGTGAGGATCGATCAATTTCGGAAAATTCAATATGGTTTCAACCACTTCACTGGCTCTTTCCCCGCAGGCGGCAAGGATGACGATATCAACTTCGGCGTAACGGCTGGTAATCTGTTGCAGAACCGTTTTTCCGGCGCCAAAAGGACCTGGAATACAATAAGTTCCCCCCTTGGCTATGGGAAACAGCGTGTCGATTATCCTGATTCCGGTATTCAGCGGTTCTGTTGGCGACAATCTTTCCTTGTAGGCGGTTATGGCTTTTTTTACCGGCCAGTTAAAGCACATTTTTACAGGAATCCGGTTTCCTTTTTTATTCTTGATCAGGGCTATCTGCTCTTGTATTCCGTATGAACCCGGCTGAGCAATTTCGATCACTTCATACTGATCTGAAAGATAGAAGGGGATCATTATTTTATGCATGAGCATCCCCTCCGGGACCGATCCGACGGCATCACCCTTCCGCACCCTGTCTCCGTGGCTTACGCATGGTGTAAAATCCCACTTTTTATCTTCTGCTAAGGCGGTTATGTATTTGCCGCGTTCTAAAAAATAACCTGATTTTTCGGCCAGTTGTCTTAGAGGGTTCTGTAGCCCGTCATACAACTGTCCCACTAATCCGGGCCCTAATTTTACGGATAACAATTTGCCTGATAATTTAACCTTGTCACCGGATTTCAGGCCCTTCGTATTATCAAAAACCTGGATCTCCGCCCGGTTTCCCTTGATTCTGATCACTTCCGACTTGAGGTATGTGTTATCCAAAACAGCATAAACGACTTCATTCTGCCTGACAGTACCCTCAAACTCAATCGTGACAACATTTCCATTAATGCCGATAATCCTGCCTTGATTCTCCATAACACTCTTTATTTTTAAAAAGTTCAGGCTTGGTCATAATTTCGGCCATACCGGAATAGGTAGGTTGGGTTGAGCTTTTACTGTTAATGTCGGGTTTCCTGCATCAATCCAACCTACGGTTAATAATCGGCTCGAACATCATGGACGGGCAAATTATTAACATCGTCTGTTTTAAATTCAGCCAGGGACGCTTCTAATTTTTTACGGCCTTTTAAAGGATCCAGGACCGATTGCTTATTCAGAATTTGCAATTTAAGAGCATAGAGAATGATTTTTTCAATGCCGAAATAGTGGCCGTATTCCAATTTTTCTATATGGTTCCATCTGGCTTTATCCATGATATTCCGGGCGTCAAGGGGAGATTCCGCCTCAAAAATCGATTCTATTAAACCGGGTTCCGGAGTAACAGGATAAAGGCAGGTCTCTTTACGAATAAATTCATCTCCGCTCAAACCCAACATTTCCGACCGGAGCTTTACGAGTCCGTTGCGTAATCCCATTTCCCATCGAATCCACTTGCTGATCAGCTTATTCGCCCGCTTATTAAAAATGGAAGCCAAGGGTATTTTTTCGACGATATCCGATGCGGTTATTTTTTTGAGGATTCTAAAATCCGTTTTACTCAGGTGGCTTTGGCATAAAAGTAAAAAATCCTCTACACTCGTATGGGGTGATCGGCCATAAATTAAATAGGGTAAAGAGGCTATTAAATAGTAGTATTGTTTATTCATTTTTTTAAAGAAACTCAGTTTTTTTCTGAGTCTCTATAGTTGGCCAAAAAGATTTCGAATCTTTGGAGAGAGATATTCTGCTAATGCATCGGCAATGGCTTTATCCGTAAAATCGTAATAAAGGTTCTCTTCCTTAAAGCCGATACGGAAACCTGCCTCAATATCAGGATGGAATTTGAGCTCAATCCCTTCTCGAAGTTCTTCTTGAAACCGTGCCAGAAAATTTTCAAAAAGAGC
>JAFDHS010000049.1 GCA_019308655.1 Deltaproteobacteria bacterium | reverse complement strand
GCTTGTCCGAGAATAGCGTTGTTTGCCTAAAAAATATTCAGATAGTATCTGTAGAATATATCGTCCACAAAATGCTAAGTCAACAGAATTACGATGATAGCAAAATACGATTTAACGTGCCAAAATCTGAAATCTGGACAAATTTAAGTATACGTATGCTAATCAAAACCTCAACTTCTTTTTCTTGCCTGATAAAGAGGGGAGGGATGAGGTTTTTGATTTTCCCTCAAGAAATGGTAACCTATTGTTCTTTTCATCGAGTTATTTAAGTATTAAAGGTCGTCCCCCTTCATTTAAAACCTCGACGGTTTCTGAAATTTTATTTACTTACAAATGGACGTCCCCCATCCTGCATGAAATCTTATTTATTTACAAATGGACGTCCCCCATTCCTAGAAATCTATCTCACCAATTTCTGGCTGCTGTGAAGAGGAATGCAAACCAATCATTATCCGTGGCGTTGACAAATCCTTTCATTTCCTACTTCAAGAAAAGTTATGCACGCTCTGCACGAGCGTCCCCTATTATTTTAAAGAATCTCACAAGATCCCGTATCTATGGTCGGGGCCATCTGATAATCCATGTTATGTAATCTCTATAAGCAAAAAAAACCATGCTCCGGATGTTTCGGGATGATCACGGCTTTTGCATGCTTTTACATAATGTGGATCCATTACCCGAAAACCTACAGCCTTTACCCCCCCACCCCCCACCTTTTAAAGGGAAGAAGGCTATTAGAACAAAGACAAAAGGCAGTTAAGAAAACATAATCTTAACTGCCTTGCTATTACTGGCTTTCAGGAATTCTCTTTGTTCAAATGTGTAGATGTGAAAAACGTCCCGGATCACAGAACTTACTACTTGTACTCCCAGTGTTTATGGTCCTTTTTTCTCCAGCTGCTTATCAGATCGCTGCCGGATATCATATCTACACCATCCCCGAGCGAGATGACATATGCCAGCGTATCTGGCAATGATCCTGCACCTTGAGGAAACAACCCTGAATCAAAGATGCTTTTCAGCTTAAACTTGGCATAACCTCCCTTGTAGTAATCTGCCACATTGATGGTGAGCTCTATCGCCCCGCTGACCTCTATGGGCATCTCAGGGGTGAGCTGGAACGGTAGAGTGAAGTGGACGCGGCTGTTGTCCTTCTTTTGAGGCTCATACTCTATGTCCGTTGTTATGTTTCTCTCCTCGTCGTAAGCTATGGTGGTTCCATTGATGGCAACCGTAAAAGCCCCTGAAACATGCCTGGTATGGATGCAGAGAGTGGTCTCTTCTCCACCGATGGAGTGGGTACGAATGTGGAATCCATCATCACCATGGTAGTCGAACTTCCCTTCCCTCCAGTCTGCCTTGAACTCCTTGATAGTACCGTTGACATTCTTCTTGTCTTTGTACTCCCACTTATCACCTTTCTTCCCCTTGATCTCAAATTCTACACTCTGGTCCGCAACTTCAACTCCAGCAAGTGTAATCACTGCACTTCCAGCACGATCCAGGTTATCCATCCAGAAACCTTCCGGCAGGTACAACTTGCCATTTAGGTGGATGTCGCCATGATCCCAGGAGATCTTTGCCTTTTCTACATTTATGGTGATGTTGCTGAATTTGATATGTGCAAAAGCTACAAATCGGGTCAGGTGACTCACCTCAAACATAACCGTGGAGTTCGCCCAGTTAATCCGCACGTTGGCAATCCCGTCGGTCAGCCACGCCTGCTTACCGGCGTCAAAATAAGCAATCTCAAGGGTATCCTCAAAGTCCTGCTGGGACATGCCCTGGGGCAGTTGAAAACTCATGGTTACGGTAAAGGTGTGGTTCTCATCAATGGTGACGCCGTCCTGGTCAAAGTGAAAATCATAGACCGCGCTGACGCTGCCGGGAACATTATCCCCGGGGTCACCGTACCGTTCTATGGTCAAGGTAAGCGCCTGGGTGTCACTGGCGCCGGCAATAGCAAACGGCGGGACATAAACCTGGGTGTTATCCTGCACGCCCATCATGGAAGCGGTCCCGCCCATAGCGTTGGTAACGTTGGTACTGCTGGTCTGCTGTAAGTTAGAACCTACCTCAAAGGTAAAGACGCGGCTCGCCGAATTGCCGAGAATAAGGGGAGTAGTTTCGGCGATTTGAATCTCAACAATAGTGTCTGAAATATCCGCGGTATAATCAATTTCAAACCGGTTAAGCGCAGCGAAGTCAGTTGCCCTAATAAACCGCTACCGGTAAGGACCGTCACTTCGGGCGCCGCGTCCAAGTCTTTGTCAGAATAAAACTCCATAGAAAGAAGTCGCGGAAGCGTACTGCTGGCGGTAGAAGTTACGGTAAACAACGGCGGCTGCGGCACGCCAGCCACAATCACAACCCCGGTTAAGGCTTCGTTCTCTCCCAGAGTAATACGGCTGTTATCCGCAGGGTAAACAACCACACCATAATCGTCGGTGTCCACCGCCATAATATAATCGCCGGGCGTTAACGGCGCGATAGAAAAAGCGCCGGCAACCGTATCCTCCGTTTCATAACTCTGGTCCGTTTCATTGTAAGCTAAGACGGTCGCGCCGTTAATATTGATATCATTATTATCTTTGACGGTCCCGGCAATAGAACCAAATACCGAGGAAAGAACAAAGTTCTGCGTTAAAGAAACTCCCTCGGCAATCGTCACCAAAGCCTGCGCGTCGGCGTAACCAGAAGCAGTAACTTCTACCGTATAACCACCCGGGGTTATTCCCTGGATAGTGTAGTTACCTGACGCATCCGTTACTGCGCTATGGCCGCTCTCAATCAGCGTAACTACCGCATCGGCAATCGGGCTGCCGGCGCTGCTTACATCTCCCGTCAAAGTGCCGCCAGGGGTAAAGGTGATATTTTGCGTGGTGGTCTGGCCGGCCGTAACGCTTACGGAGGAAATAACAACGCTGGCTAAATTACGCGCGTAAGCTCTTAAAGTGTAGGTGCCGGCCGGAAGGCCTCTATACTCATAGGTAGTGGTCCAGCCGGGGAAAGCTACGGCGTCGGCGATAGGCACAACGGTCTGGCCGGTCTCGTTTTTAGCGTAAATCACGCACCAGTCTTCCGGAAAAAAGTCATAACCGGCAGGCACGGTAATGTCGCCCTGTAAAATTCCCGTTGCGGCGGTATCCGCAGTGAAATTTACGTTGGGGCGAACATCGCCCTGGGTAAGGTTAAACCGATGCCAATCATGCAGAAT
Organism: Deltaproteobacteria bacterium; assembly: GCA_019308655.1. GTDB lineage: Bacteria > Desulfobacterota > Desulfobacteria > Desulfobacterales > JAFDHS01 > JAFDHS01. Next base: position 5,055 of record JAFDHS010000049.1, on the reverse strand, counting down.
CGCATAGCCGGCATCGCCCGGGAGCAGGCCCCAGTCGGTTGTATACATCCCCACGGCAATGTCTCCCGCCGGAAGCATCATCCCGTAATTACCGGGAGTCTCGCCGCTGTCCGGCTCAAAGTAGTCCGCGTAGCCGTCTTCAATATTGCTCTGGTCTACCATGCCCACAAATAAACTTTCAATATTAAGAAAATCCTCTTCGCTATAATCACGGTCCATGGAAAGGGCGATAATCCCGAACTCCGGCAGGCCAAAATCACTATAATCTCCGCCTTCATAGTAAGGATACTGCACGCCGCCGGAATCATGAGCGGCAACGACAGCGTAGTTAGCAATCCCGCCGGATACAATTGCGGCGTTGGCGCCTTCTAACACGACGTCGTCAACGTCAACCGGCGCGCCTTTATCCACGCGGACACCGGTTACGACTTTATGTAAAAACCCTTCTTTCCTGCACGTCAAATTATACAGGCCGGGCGCTACGTAATCGAAGGTAAACTGGCCGAAGGCATCCGTAACAACATCCTGCCGGTCAGCGTAATTACCGTCAATATCCCTTCCCTGCAGGTTCACGTCAACTCCCACGATAGGAACACCGCCTTCATCAATAACAAGGCCGATAACCATGCCCGCCTCATAAATCGTAAAAGTCCCTACATCAACCGTATCTCCGAAACTAAGCGTAATCGGGCCCCGGTGGATTTCGCCCACCTGGTACTTAACGCCGCCCTGCTCGATTTCATTCCAACCGTTATCCAGATAAATATAATTGTCCCCGGGCGGCAGGTTGTTTAAGGTAAAATACCCGTTCCCATCCGTATCGCAATGCGGGTCAACGGCCTTGCCGTACTTGGTCCATTCCGCGGCGACACGCACGCCCTCAACGCCTACATCGTTCTCGTTAACAACCCGGCCGGTTACCGCACCCGCTTCTTCAAGTTGGTAATCCGGCACCTGCGTTCCGGTAGGCGTAAGCGTAGCCTGGTACATATTCCCGTCCCACTTGGCTTCGTAAAAAGTCCCGCTTTGGCCGGAATCTTTCACCACGGTTACCGGATAAAACTCCCCGGGCGAAGGGATTACCAAAAGTTCGTACCGGCCGTCGGTGTCAGTCCAGGCGCTATGCCAGTAGTGGCCGTTATGAACCCAGGGGATTTTACTTACAACCTGCGCGTTGGGTATAGGCGTCCCGCCAAGCGCGGTAACAACATAGCCATAAAGGAACCCCGCCTGTCGAACGGAAAAGTTTATATCGGGAGTATTTTTTTCATCAAAAACCTGGACGTTATAAATATCGGTTTCCGCGTAACGAGTCCCGGACACTTCCTCTTCCTGGCTGGGGATGTTGACACGGTAGCGACGCTGATCACGATTAACAAACTGGTAATAGCCGTTGCCGTCGGTTAAGATTTCACCGACCCGATCCCAGGCGTGCTGATCGGCTATGTTCGGGTCCACACCCTGGTAGAGCCTAACGCTTAGCCCTCCCAGTGCGCTGTTATCTGCATGACTGGTAACAGTTCCAGAGATTGAGCCAGTCGCAGCTTCCGCCCACGCAGGATAATTTACCATACCTATTATAGCCATTATCCCAATCAAAACAAAGATCTGCGCCCCTGCCAAAGATTGCCTCATGAACCTGTTAATGTTTATTGTCGTCATGATTGTTTCCTCCTTTGTTAAATTTAGGATTGAGCTGGGTGGTAGAGAGGAGATGATTCAAGATGTCGGAAGGCAGTAGGGTTCTTTCTTGTTCACTGTCCGTACACCTAGTTGGACCGATAAACCAATCTATCGGTTTTGTCATGCTATCCTCCTGCTTTTACTCATTAACGCTCATGATAAATCCCGAGGAAGCAACATATCTAGCTTCCTAAACGGCCCATTGATTTGTAGCGATTTCTAGACTCCCAACAGAAACGCCACGTTCTGGCAGGATATGGATAGGCACATTTTGAGGGGATGCTCCATGGGATGACCTCCTTTTGATTGGAGATGAACGGAAGAAAGCCGAAAGATTCGGCAAAACCTTCCGTTATGTCTAATACCAAGGCCCTATATTCAACTTAAGGACTTGAGACTATGAACTAACAGCTACCTCCCTTGGTTGCCAAAAATTCACCTCATCAATCCCTGGCTGCTGGGATAGGAATGCAAACCAATCATTATCCGTGGCGTTGACAAATCCTTTCATTTAAACCCTCAAGAAACGTTCAGCAATTGCCCCTTTTATCGAGTTATTTAATTATCTAAGGTCCTCCCCCTTTATAACATATTTGGGGCTGATCTCAAACCCTTAGTTAATAGTTTAGGTTTACCCGCCGTCCTTTTGGAGGGCTTGCCCGCCATCTGTCGGGCGGGTTTGACCCCCTTTATGACCCCCTTTACTAAAAATGATTACATTGGTTTCACGGCCTCAATGTAAGCGGAAACGACATAGTCCATGAAGTTTTCACTTTTACCCGGATCCCATTCCCGAGTTATATTCCGGCTATTATCATGGGCTTTGATCTTTATTTTATGAAATCCTGCCTTTTTGAGCATTTTTTTAGTATCGTCAAATGTCGCCGCGCCCCCTACACAGGCAGCCACCAATGCCAGGTCGTTTCGAATCTTAGCGGGCACTGGTGCGGTTGCCACAACGTCTGAAATCGACAGCCGACCTCCGGGCTTGAATATACGATAGGCCTCTCGATACACCTGAAGCTTATCAGGAGAAAGATTAATCACGCAGTTCGACATGATAAGATCCGCACAGTTGTCTGCTACGGGAAGGTGCTCGATTTCTCCCAGCCTGAACTCTACATTCGTCGTTCCCATTTTTCCCGCATTTTTTCTGGCTTTGCTGATCATTTCAGGTGTCATGTCCACTCCAATGACCTGTCCGTCTTTTCCGACGTGCTTGGCCGCAAGAAAGCAATCAAAACCGCCGCCGCTGCCCAAATCCACAACTGTTTCTCCTGGTTTAAGGGAAGCGAGGGCTACGGGGTTGCCACAACCCAGACCCATGTTCGCACCTTCGATAACGCCAGCAATATCCTCCTTTGAATATCCCATTACCGCCGACATTTGTTTGGGTGTAACTTCAGGGCCGTCGCAACACGAAGCTGTCGGCATTTTATTGGCGCTACCATTTGAGGAACTGCAACAGGATACTGCCTAATCTGTCATTTCGACTGGAAGGAGAAATCTTGTGTTTTCAGCATGTTACATTGGTAAGATTTCTCGCTTCGCTCGAAATGACATGTTGTTGAGACTTTTTACGAGACCATCAATATTGATGTGTAAAATATATTTTATAGTTCGAAAACTATCGAATTTATTGGGTAAAAAAAATCAGCCACGTATCTATTTTTAAAAAAATTCCTGCAAGGCGTTTAAAGTCTCCGGGTCAATCCAGCACTCGATTTTCTGCCCTCTGCGCTCCATGTGGATGAGTCCGGCCTGACGAAGCTCTTTGATGTGGTGCGAGATCGTAGAGGGAACTATATTTAGATCCTGGCCCAGCTCACCGATACATGCGCAGTTTTCAGGTTCGGGACTTGTGCTGATGTCGCTAACCACTTTTGGGATACAACATGAGACCAGGTGCATAAAGATCTTTAGCCGGTTGGGGTTGGAAAGAGCCTTAAACATTTCGGCAAATTTTTCAATATTTTCATCTCGATAGTTCGACATACATCGAAATATAATGAATAACCATTCCCTTGTCAAGTCTCTTTTAAAAAAACTCAGGAAAAAATTAGAGGTTTAAATAATTCTTTCCGATAAAAATTTGAAAGCAATCGTATAAAAGGGATAAAGGCAACAGGTAAGACCTGAGCCAATCCCTGGCAGCTGGGAGAGGAAGGAAAACCAATCATTATCCGTGACGCCAGTGGAGTCATACGGGCTTGCCCGTGACACTACATCCCGCCCGCCTCGCCTGAGCGAGAGCGATGGCGGGCAGGCCCGACCTTATACAGCAAACAAAAAGTCGGGGCAAAGCCTTTCATTTCCTGCCTCAAGAAAAGTTATGCACGCTCTGCACGAGCGTCCCGTATCCACAAGAAAGTATAGAAGAATGAGGCTCTTATGTCAAATAAGCAACTGTCTTGCCATGTGGTGGTTTAAGGTTACCCGGTTGTGCACGGGCTAGTTTAATGAAAGTACCCTGACTGCTTCTTCCTTAACTTATTCACGCTGAGTGGGGAGGAGATTGTGGCAAGGAAAAGATTTGAGCCGGAAATTCAGATCAATGCGCACTTTTAAGTTGTTTTAGAGCCATGGAACCCTTTTATTTTTAAAATTTTAAGCAATTTCTGCACGAACGTCCCCCTTTATGTATGGAAATCGGTAAAAGCTTTGTTTTTCAAGCCTTCAGGATTCAGGAAAATGATTCGAGATATTTATGATACCGATAAAGAGCGGATAGAGCCCTTATGGCTCTCCTGACCGTGGGATAGACAATACAATGCTGTTCGATAAAGGAAGAGGCTTTCTCTACCCCATCCTTGTCTCCAATAGCCCACGTTACAACAGGTTTTTCTTTGTATCTTCTCACCTCTTTCCTAATGGCCGGAAGGGCATCTAAGAGAGGGCTGTTAACAGCAGGTGCAATAATAAGGAGACCGTCAGTGCTAACGTCTTCAGCGATTGCCCTTATAGCTGCTTGGTAGGTCTCAGATGTATTGAGCCCCCTAGGCGGCCAGATGTCCACTGGGTTTGTAATCTCCCGCCAAGGTGGTGCAATCTCTTTAAGCTTCTGTAGCGTTGTTTCTGATAGCTTTGCAACCGAAAGGCCAAACTCATCGCAAAGATCTGCTGCCATAGCCCCCCATCCTCCGGTGTATGTCACGATACCGATGTTCTCTCCCTTAAGCAGAGGGAGATGGATAAATGCCTTTGCTAAATCAACAAGCTCTTCAACATCATGGATTCGTAAGATCCCACTTTGAGCAAAGGCAGCCTCATAGATCTCGTCTTTTCCAGCGATAGAGCCAGTATGTGAGGCGATTGCACGAGCCCCAATCTCTGTTTTTCCTGCTTTGATAGCCAAAATTGGTTTTAGGAGTG
>JAFDHS010000428.1 GCA_019308655.1 Deltaproteobacteria bacterium | reverse complement strand
CCGCCATGCACAGGAAAGAAAGCCGGGGGCTTCATTACAACATCGAATATCCTGATCGGGATGATAAACAGTGGCAAAAGGACACGCTTTTAAGAAGACCGCTTGCAGGATAAAATGTGGAGTGAGCTAAATTAACTTTAACTCACTTCATACTTTTTGAAATACCGTATAACCCATTATTCCTTTAAGCCGACATACAATGTAGCGACTCCCAGAGTCAATCTATGCCAAACGACATTCGAAAACCCTGCTGACTGCATTATAGCGCTGAATTCATCCGGTTGGGGAAATTTTATTACTGAAGAAGGAAGATATTGATACGCTTTTAAATTATTAGAAAAAAACCATCCAATGAACGGAAGAATCTTTTGAGCATAAAAAAGATAAAGGGATAAAAGCGGACCTTTTTTCGGAGTGGTCAGTTCGAGTATGATAAGCTTTCCTCCTTTTTTCAAGCTTTCATAAAAGGCCTTTAATGCTGATTTCTTATCGATAATGTTTCTAATTCCAAAGGCGATGGTTACGGCATCAAATGTTTCCGCCTTAAAAGGGAGAGACAGAGCGTTTCCCGCTAAAAGATGTATATTTGAATTGACTTGCTCCTTATTGATTTTATCTGCCGCCAGAATGAGCATCCCCGGAGAAAAATCAAGACCACAAACCGTAAAGTTTTTCCCTTTTCGCCGTAGGATTTCAAGGGCGACATCGGCTGTACCACAGGCCACATCAAGGACGAAACCCTTTTGGGGTAGATTTATCTCAGACACCATCGCCCTTCTCCAATAAAGATCCCGTCTCAAGCTCAAAAGCCTGTTTAAAAGATCATACTTGGGCGCTAAAGAGTCAAACATCTCCTTTATAAAAGGAAGTTCCTTCTTCTTCATTGACAACCCCGATTTATGCGTTATCATAAATTCAATAGCCGTTAACTTAACAAAATTTCTTTTAAATCCCCTCTTTTTTGAAAATTATTTAGACGTATTTTAAGGATGTTATGAAATATACCTCCTTGAAAAAAGGGAAATTTTTATCTTAAGTCAACGGCATTGATTATAAATTAGTTAAATCAGATTGTTGTTATCGTCAAATCAAACAAAACAGCCGATCCGGGCTGATTCAAAAACCGATTATCATAACAAAAGCACCTTGGCAATATTTGTGCTATAAATAACAGGAAACTCAATGACCTCCAAAAGAGATTACTATGAAATCCTTTGCGTAAGCCGTACCGCTACTGACAATGAAATAAAGTGCAGTTACCGTAAGCTCGCCTTTAAATATCACCCGGACAAAAATCCAGACGACAAAAAAGCGGAAGAAAATTTCTATGACCAATATGGACACCAGGGACTTGAAGGATCAGGTTTTTCAGGTTTTGGTGGTTTTGAAGATATTTTTTCCAGTTTCGGCGATATTTTTGAAGATTTTTTTGGTTTCCGCGGTAGCCAAAACGCAGGACAAAGGGTCCATCGCGGGGCTGATCTTCGTTATGACCTGACAATTGGTTTCATGGATGCCGCCTTTGGTATGGAAACCGAGATCAGTCTGGAAAAAATGGAAATATGTAATGACTGCAAAGGGGATGGATGCAAGGCAGGTACCCAACCTGAAGTTTGCAGTTACTGTGACGGTATGGGTCAGTATACACGAACTCAGGGATTTTTTTCCGTAAGAACGACCTGCCCTCAGTGTCATGGTAAGGGCAAGTCCATACCTCATCCCTGCCCAACGTGCGGTGGAGGAGTGGACTCCGGCTCCAGACTCCGGCTGACAGGAGAAGGGGAAGCAAGTATAAACGGCGGGCCTCCAGGAGATCTGTACGTTTTCCTCAACGTAAAACCCCACGATTTTTTTGAACGTCACGATACCGACGTGGTCTGCCGGATTCCAATTTCCTTTGTTCAGGCCGCGTTAGGCGACAAAATAAAGGTACCCACCCTTGAAGGTGATGAAAAACTTAAAATTTCAAAGGGGTGATGAAAAACTTAAAATTTCAAAGGGGACACAGCCTGGAGATATCTTTCGTTTTCCCGGCAAAGGTATTCCTTCTCTCAGAAGCGGTCATCGTGGAGACCAGATAATTGTCGTTGACATTAAAACACCCACAAATCTCAACAAAAAACAGGAAGAATTACTCAAAAAATTTTCTGAACTCGAATCAGAAAAGATATCTTCCAAATTAAAAAAGATACTTAAAAAAAAATCCGTTGGATAGTTTCCTTTTTTAATATAATTATAAACACATATCGGAGAATCTCATTATGTTTGAGTTAAAACTTTTAACCCATTTTGCAGCAGCACATAAACTTGAAATGGTGGCTCAAAAGTGTGAAAATCTTCATGGTCACAATTGGAAAGTCGAGGTTTGTGTGGCAGGAGAAACCCTTGATAAAGCCGGGGTTTTAATGGATTTCGGAGATGTTAAAAAATATTTGGCTGAAATAATGCAAAAACTGGATCACAAGTACCTTAATGAACTCGATTATTTTGAAGGCGGACAACCCACTTCAGAAAACATAGCCATTTTTATTGTAAAAGAGCTTCAGGCATCACTCGATCATACTTCGGTTAAAGTATCCCGTGTAAATGTATGGGAATCGGAAAATGCCTGTGCCAGTTATATTATATGATCTACGTAGAGACGGACCACCGACCCGTCTCTACTTTCAAGTGATCTTTAATCGCTTTTCGTCAAACACTTTTTTATCAATTCATCTTTTGAAATAATTGAAGAGACATCCTTTACATATTCACGAATATTTTCAAGACCACCTTCTTGACGATCAATCAGAGTCACAACTTTTACAACATCGAGCCCTTCTAGGCGTGCCCTCTCAATGGCCTTGATC
>JAFDHS010000427.1:506-2132 GCA_019308655.1 Deltaproteobacteria bacterium | reverse complement strand
GTTCTGGTTTTTATCAATCCTGAACCGGGTGCCAAGAAATTTTTCACATACATAAATATTGGAGCGTATGTGTTCGGTTATTGTTTCCGTTTTTATTCTTCCACCCACCAGTGCGAGCAACGGTATAATATTGTCCGCAAGATGGCTGTCTGCAACAGCATCTGAATTCAGAATTTCAAGCAGTTTTTCTGCTGCAGCTGCGCCCACGGCTTCCGCGCGTTTTCCCCTTTCACCCAGCGCATCGGCTCCTATGGCAGCCTTTTCCTGTTTACCAAGTGCCCACAGGGTTATAATCGTGCCGATAGAAGCTGTCTGTTCATATTCTTCCTCGATATTCACCGGATAAAAGGAGCCGATCTTTTTTTTTGCACCGTTGGCCTGGCGTTTTGCAACGTCGGCGGATTTCAATTTCCGGGATGCCGAAGATATTCCCCTGATCTGAAACAAGGGGGCCTTTTCCGTAAGATTAATCCGTTTAACCGATGTTCGTAAGTGGGAGATAAACTCATGTATATTTTTAAAATCATTGATATGAAGTACGGGAATGATGTTCAGTTCCACAAAACCCTGGCCTTTAGGGTAATATCCTCTTTTTTGGGCTTCAACCGTTATCGACGCAAAATCCTTGAAATAGTCCAGTATGACATGAGTAAAATAGTCTATGGGCATGCTCCATTTGGTGTCCGTACCCCCTTTGATTTTGAGTTGTACCTTGTCATCGGCAAACATGCTTGGAAGCAGGAGTGATTGAAGCAGCAGTGTAATGGAGCCGGCTGTACCGATATCGAGCCATAATGTACCGGGGGTAGTTTTGCCTGGAACAAATTCAATGGCCGATGAACCCAGTTCTGCGCCTTTCACCCGTGCATCGGATAACTTCTCAAGGGCATTGATACAGCACAGATGCTGGTGTTTCAGCCCCGGTTTGGGTCTGTTTTGTCTGATTTTTTCCGCTTTGAAAGGTTTTCGGGTCAGAGCGGAAAGGGCGAGGGCGGTTCTTATGATCTGACCGCCGCCTTCTCTGTAGGAGCCGTCTATATGTAACATAATCCTGACTTCCTGACCCGGATAAACCGGAAAAGTGAGCTAAAGTGATCTAAAATTTGAAGTGAGCTAAAGTTAATGAGTCGCTTCGCTCCGTCTTTTTATATAAATTGATCACTTTAGATCACTTCACACTTTTTTAAATTCAGTTTTTTTGACATAAAAAACACGAAATTCAGATTCTTATCCCTTGATGACGGCCAGCGGAATCAATCGGGCAACTTTTTTAGCGATGCCTGCGCCGTGAACCACCTCGATCACCCGGTCTACGTCTTTATAGGCCATGGGTGCTTCTTCGGCCAGGCCTGGCATGCTGCCGGCCCGCACGTGGATGCCTTTTTTCTCTAATTCTTCGCGTAGTTTGGTTCCCCGTACGATCTTTTTGGCCTTGCTTCGGCTCATTACTCTTCCGGCACCGTGGCAGATGGACCCGAAGGTTTGGGTCATCGCTTCTTTTGTGCCCACCAGCACCCAACTGGCGGTTCCCATGGAGCCGGGCACCAGCACCGGTTGGCCGATGTCACGGTAAATTCCGGGCAGAACCGGTGAGCCGGGGCCAAAGGCGCGTGTTGCTCCCTTGCG
>JAFDHS010000427.1:0-451 GCA_019308655.1 Deltaproteobacteria bacterium | reverse complement strand
TGAACGCATACCTTTATCCGGCGGCCGTCCACCTCGTGCTCTTCGATTTTGGCGATGTTGTGGGCGATGTCGTAAATTTGGTAAAGATGGTGATTTTTTATCTTACCGGCCAGCACCTGCTCAAAGCTGCGACGGATATGATAGGTGAGGACCTGCCGGTTGGCAAAAGCATAGTTGGCTGCAGCTTTCATTGCTGCCAGGTAATCTTTTCCTTCCGGGCTGCTGAGCGGTGCGCAAACCAGTTCCCGGTCCGGCAAAGTAAGGCCGTATTGATGAATCGCTTTCTGAAGGCGTTTTACGTAATCGCTGCAAATCTGATGCCCGAACCCACGTGAGCCGCAATGGATCTGGACGGTTATCTGGCTGGGGAAGATGCCCATCTGCTGAGCGGCCGGTTCGTCGTAAATCCGGTCTACCGTATCGATCTCAATAAAGTGATTACCTCCGCCCA
>JAFDHS010000426.1 GCA_019308655.1 Deltaproteobacteria bacterium | reverse complement strand
TTTTTTTTTTTTTTTATGGAAATAAAACGTCTGGGTGTTAAGGAACGGAGATTAAATAAATTGCATATTATTACGCTCAGATTTAGGTCGGATTTGTTCGATCCGAAATCAGATAACCGCAGGAATAGTTACTCTATTTTGAGGATTATCTGATTGAGGATCGGGCAAAGGCGGCCTGAAGATGAGATGGAATATTGGTAAGTTATTTAATCTCCGTTCCTAAGGTTATGAAGGAGGGAGAACAGACCTGAGAGCTTAATTTTTTAAATCTATATCTTTTCGGCTCCTCTCAGTCTTACACTTCTTGCCATAGGATTCACCCGTATCTCCTGTTCCGTAGGTGGGAAAGGAGGGAGGGCAGGTACATTCCTTTTCAAGCTCCCTGATTCGATGTTTTACAATACGATCTTCAAGAGAATGAAACGACAAAACACAGAGGCGGCCTTGGGGGTTTAGCAAATCCGCGACATTCTCCATGAAAGAAGCAAGCCTTTCGAGTTCCTTGTTAACAGCGATTCTAAGAGCCATAAAGACTTTCGTGGCAGGATGAATTCTGCGGTTTGATAATGCTTTTTTCGGAATGGTATCACAGACGATCCGTGCCAATTTTTTACTTGACCGTATCGGTTGATGCATTCTCTCTTTTACTATTTTTGCTGCTATTTGCCTTGCCCAGCGCTCTTCTCCATACTCTCGGAAAATTTTTGCGAGATCTTTTTCTCCCATACCATTGATTATATCTCCAGCAGTTTTGTCTGATCTGATATCCATACGCATATCAAGAGGTTCATCCTTTTTAAAACTGAACCCCCGGCCGCTGCCGTCCAGTTGATGAAACGAAAGCCCGAGATCAAGGAGGATACCGTCCACAGCAGTTAAAGAATTTCAGGAAGATTAATGAAGTTGTCATGGAAAAGACGGATATTTTGTTCATAGGGTTTCAGAACATTTTCTGCATTTTTTATTGCATTTTTGTCCTGATCAATACCGATCAGAAGTCCGTCCGGAATAATTTTTTCAGCGATGGCACCCGCATGCCCTGAACCGCCGAGCGTGCAGTCCACATAGATTTTTCCCGGCCTGCAGTTAAGGCATTCAAGCACTTCAGCCGGCATTACGGAAATATGTTTATAAGACATGTACTTAAAGTCCTAATTTTGCGACTTCGTTTCTAACCTCCTCGTTATTCATATCTTCTTCCATCAGGTTATTTTCATTTTCCCAATTTACACGCGGCCAGATTTCAAAATGATCGAGAACACCGACAAGCACAATCTCCCTTTCAATTTCAGCATACTGCCTCAAAGAGGGTGGAATCAGGATACGCCCCTGCTTGTCGCATAAACATTCAAAGGCACCGCCTATAAAGACCCTTCTAAAGCGACGCATGGCTGCACTTTTTTCGGCCATGGATAATATTTTTGCTTCGATTTTGTTCCATTCCTCAAACGTATAGGCAAAAAGGCTTTTATCCATCCTGGAAACCATAACGCCGTCAAGGCCGCCGGTCTGTTTTAAAACTTCACGAAATCTGGCCGGAATTATTATACGTCCTTTTGAATCGATCGTATGAAAGGAACAGCCTCGAAACATAGAATGCCACAATTATCCACTTTGATCCACCAAAAAATAACTTCGGTATATAACTTTTGACAAAAGAGTCAAGTATAAAATGCATATTTAAAAGAAAATTTCAACAATTCAGAAATGTTAAACAGAAAGGTCGCCGGGATTAATTATTCGAAACCGAGTGGAGAATGCGGAGTTGAAAACGATGTTTGGCGGGAAAAGGTAATCAAGCGGGAGAAGTGTTTTTATTCGTCGTAGCTTAACCCTGCCCGGGCATATAAATCAAAAAAATGATGGGTTGGACCCGAACCTTTTCCAATGGAAAGGGAGTGTTCAATGGCCCCGGTAGTATAAACCTTGGCATTTGTTACCGCTTCAAAAAAGCCCTTGCCCCGTGCAATATTTGCCGCAATGGCGGAAGAAAAAGTACAGCCTGTGCCGTGGGTATTCAGGGTCTTTATCCGGCGGCATTTAAGTTCCTTGTATTCCACGCCGTCATAAAGAATGTCGACAGCAT
>JAFDHS010000425.1 GCA_019308655.1 Deltaproteobacteria bacterium | reverse complement strand
TGCCGTGGCACGGGCGGCAAAAGATGCAGGGATGAGGGCCGTGGTGGGAGAGGTCCTGTATGATTTTCCTTCACCCAATTATGGTCCTCTTGAAAAGGGGTTTGCCTACACGGAGATGCTCATTGACAAATGGAAAGATGACGAGTTGATCAACATCGCCGTTGAACCCCATTCGACCTATCTTTGTGCTTCCGACCTTCTTAAACGGGCATCTTCGTTGGCATTGAAGCATGATTTGCCCATTGTCATTCATGTTTCGGAAACCCGCAACGAGGTCGATCTGATCAAAGACAAGTACGGCCTTACACCGGTGGGGTTTCTTGAGGATCTGGGGGTCTTGTCCCCAAACCACACCGGTGGGGTTTCTTGAGGATCTGGGGGTTTTGTCCCCAAACCTTCTTGCATGCCACTGCGTGGTTTTGACCCAAGAAGATATTTCCCTTTTACATCGTTTTAATGTCAAGGTTTCCCATAATCCTGAAAGCAACATGAAACTGGCCTCCGGTATTGCACCTATACCTGAACTGCTCAAAGAAGAGGTCTGTGTGGGACTTGGAACCGATGGATGCGCAAGCAACAATAACCTGGATATTTTTTTGGAAATGGATACCGCCGCCAAACTCCACAAAGTCAACACCTTTGACCCCACGGTCATGGATGCCCGGACGGTTGTCAGGATGTCTACGATCCAAGGCGCAAAAGCACTGGGGCTTGGTGAGGTAACCGGGTCTCTGGAGCCAGGGAAAAAGGCGGACCTGATCGTGATCGATACGAAAAAACCGCATTTGGTTCCCATGTATAATCCTTACTCCCACGTTGTTTACGCCGTAAGGGGAAGTGATGTTGCCGCCTCGATTATAAACGGCAAGGTCGTCATGGAAGAGGGGAGGCTTTTGACCATGGATATGGAGAAGGTGATGGAAGAGGTAAGAAAGATTGCACAACAAATAAGTGTGAAGTGAGCTAAAGTGATCTAAAGTGCCTAAAGTTGAGGCGTTTTATCAATTTTATTACCCTTTGCGATTCTTTGCGCTCTTTGCGGTTATTTTTTTCTACCGCCAAGAACGCAAAGAAACGCCAAGGGCTTTATATATGAAAAGACGGAGCGAAGCGACTCATTAACTTTAGCTCACTTCAAACTTTAGATCACTTTAGCTTACTATCCGGGTCTATCCGGATTAGGGTAGGGGATTAAATAAAGGCAAAATTTATGAAATTCGATATCGTCGTTTATAATGGTATTATCGTAACGGTCAATCCTGATTTTGACATTATCGATAAGGGTGTTGTGTGCATAAGAAACGGCATGCTTGAGCGTATCGGACCGTGGGATGAAGACGTTGATGTCCCGGCGGCAGATAGGATTATCAATGCAAAAGGCGGGATCGTCATGCCCGGCCTGGTCAATACCCACACCCATCTGCCCATGTCGCTCTTCAGGGGACTTGCCGATGATCTTCCGTTGATGACCTGGCTCAATGAACATATATTTCCTGCTCTTCAGGGGACTTGCCGATGATCTTCCGTTGATGACCTGGCTCAATGAACATATATTTCCTGCTGAAAGCAAATACATCAACCCTGAATCCGTCAGACTCGGAACCCTTCTCTCTTGTGCGGAGATGATACTCTCCGGGACAACAACATGCTGTGACGGATATTTTCATGAAGATGAGGTGGCAAAGGCGGTCTGTGATTCAGGCATGCGGGCTGTTCTGGGGCAGGGGGTGATTGATTTTCCCGCACCGGGTGTTCCTGATCCGAAAAATAATATTAAAACCGCCGTGGACTTTACGGAAAAGTGGCAGGGCGTAAATTCTGCCGTAACCCCTTCGATATTCTGCCATTCCCCCTATACCTGTTCGGCCGGGACATTAAAAAAGGCTAAAGATGCGGCGGCTTCAAAAGGTCTCCTTTTTCAGATCCATGTGGCGGAAACACGAAATGAACGGGACCGGATTCTCTCGGAGCACCATGTTACGCCAATTCAGTACCTGGACAAAATCGGAATACTTGACCGGCATACGCTGCTTGTTCATGCCATATGGGTGGATGAAGCGGATATGGAAATCATAGCCAAACGTGATGCAAAAATTTCTCATAACCCGGAAAGCAATACCAAGCTTGCTGCCGGGATTGCTCCGGTTCCCGAGTTTATAAAGGCCGGAATAACGGTCGGTCTGGGAACGGACGGATGTGCAAGTAACAATAATCTGGATTTTTTTCAGGAAATGGATACAGCCGCCAAACTCCACAAAGTTAACACCTTTGATCCGACTGTTCTGGATGCCGGCCGGGTCATTAAAATGGCGACCATTGACGGCGCAAAAGCCATAGGTCTTGGCAGGGAGACCGGTTCGCTGGAGATTGGCAAGCAGGCGGACATTATCATTATTGATATCAACAGACCCCATTGGGTTCCCATGTATCACCCCGTGTCCCATATTGTCTATACCGCAAAGGGAAGTGATGTGACCACTTCCATTGTAAACGGCAAATTGATAATGAAAGACGGGTCTCTTCTTACAATGGACGTCGAGGATATAATGAATCTTGATGAAATCATCCAATCGGCACGCGGTGAAAAAGAAGTGGATCTGCTTTTGACCCATGCCGGAATTATTAATGTGTTTTCAAAAGAGATCGTTTCAGGGGACATTGCCGTTGACGGCGGTTATATTGTCGGATTCGGCCCCTATCCGGCAAAAAAAAGAGTTGATCTCAAAGGGCGCTTTGTTGCCCCCGGTTTTATCGATGCCCATGTTCATATTGAAAGCGCCATGGCCTGTATCACCGAATTCGCCCGTGCGGTTATCCCCCACGGCACCACGACGGTGGTTGCAGATCCCCATGAAATTGCCAATGTGCTTGGCATTGACGGGATAAACTACATGATCCGGTCCGGCGAGCAACAGTTGATGAACATCTGTTTTACACTCCCCTCCTGCGTGCCGGCAACACATATGGAGACTTCAGGCGCAAGGATCGAGGCGGATGACCTTGTTCCTCTTTTAAAAACGGACAAGATTTTGGCACTGGCTGAAATGATGAATTATCCGGGTGTCATTAATGGCGATTTTGATGTGCTGAATAAAATCAAAAACGCAAAAAAATATAAAAAACCCATAGACGGCCATGCACCGGGACTTACGGGAAAAGAACTTTACGCTTATATTGCAGCCGGTATTTCAAGTGACCATGAATGTACGACCCTGCAGGAGGCACAAGAGAAACTGATGGCCGGTATGCACATCATGATCCGGGAAGGAACGGCGGCTAAAAATTTACATGCGCTGCTTCCGCTGATAAATGAACAAACCTCCCGCCGAATGATGTGGTGTACCGACGATCG
>JAFDHS010000048.1 GCA_019308655.1 Deltaproteobacteria bacterium | reverse complement strand
CGGAACCATCCTCAGGGTATTGTTTTCAAAATATTTGTATTGCCCAGGTCCTCAAAGAATATGATAGCGGGACTTCATGGTGATGCCCTTAAAATCAAGCTTACCGCTCCGCCTGTGGATGGTTCCGCAAATAAGATGTGTATTAAGTATTTGGCAAAACAGCTTAACCTTTCAAAATCTTCTTTAGAGATCGTATCCGGGCAGACCAGCCGCACAAAGCAGATCCTCATCCGTTTTTCAGGTGCTAAAGCTTCAGTCCAAGAGCAGGAACATCTCAAGGCCTTGGTTGAGTCGCTGGCATCCTGATTTTCGGATTTTACACTTTTTGAATCGATCGATAAACTTGGCTCCGGTATGCATTCCCACGCAGGAGCGTGGGAACGAGGAAAAAAAGACGGAGCGAAGCGACGCATTAACTTTAGGCACTTTAGATCACTTTAGGCACTTCACACTTTACTTTGTAGAAACCGGCTGATAACTGCACAGGGGTTCTTCTGCCAGATAATCACCCGTTGCCTCATAAGCTCTTGCCCTGCAGCCGCCGCAGACCCTTTTGAATTCGCACTTTCCGCATTTGCCTTTCAGATTGTCATAATTGCGCAGGGACAAAAAGACGTCGGAATGGTTCCAGATATCTCCGAATGATTTTTTTGTGACATCTCCGCAATTCAAGTCGAGAAAACCGCACGGTTGTACAATTCCGGTATGGGAAATGAAACAAAAGCCCGTTCCCCCCAAACAACCTCTTGTAACGGCATCCATGCCGTGTGTTTTGTAGGAAACGGTTTTTCCCTCTTGTTTTGCCCTTTGTCTGAGTATGCGGTAGTAATGCGGTGCACAGGTTGCCTTGAGTTGCAGCGGGGTCTTTCCCCTTTGGTCATAAAACCAGTTCAATGTGCTTTCATATTCAGCCGCCGTTATTTCCTGGTCTACAATATATTTGCCGCGGCCCGTCGGAACCAGGAGAAAAATATGATGGGCGACGGCGCCTAATTCTATGGCAAGATCCTGGATTTTTGGGATCTGGTCGAGATTCGTTTTGGTAATGGTAGTGTTGACTTGAAATTCTATTCCGGCTTCCTTTGCCAGTTGAATGCCGCGAAGTGCACCCTCAAAGGCCCCCTTAACGCCCCTGAAGCTGTCATGGCTCTCTTTTTCGGCACCGTCTATGCTGATACTTATCCTTTTAATACCGGCATCAGCCATTTGTTTTGCGTTGCTTTCCGTGATCATTGTCCCGTTAGGGGCCATAACCATTTTAAGGCCTTTTTTTGTTCCGTAGGCTGAGATTTCAAAAATATCTTGCCGAAGCAGAGGCTCTCCGCCCGTCAGGATAATAATCGGTTGACCGACCTGGGCAATCTGGTCCAGAAGGCGAAAAGAACTTTCCGTATCAAGTTCGCCGGAGTATGGACCCTGGGTTGCTGCTGCCCGGCAGTGGATGCAGGAAAGGTTGCAGTTGCGGGTGGTCTCCCATGCAACGAGCCGTAACGTGGAATTGTCTTTTCCCTTGTGTGGATGGGAAGTTTTGTTTGCTTCGATTGGTTTCATTTTCTTAATTCTTCCGCCGCTTCAAGAGCAAAATAAGTCAGGATCATGTCGGCTCCGGCCCGCTTGATTGAGGTCAAAGTTTGTTTCCATCATGACCTTTTTCCCGTCTATCCATCCCATTTTTTCGGCTGCCTTGATCATGGAATATTCACCGCTTACATTATATGCCGCAACAGGAAGATCAATCTCATTACGGATGCTGTGAATAATATCAAGATAGGGAAGGGCGGGCTTGATCATTATGATATCCGCCCCTTCTTCTATATCCATGTTGACTTCCCGGATCGCTTCCAGAGAATTTGCAGGGTCCATCTGGTAGGTTCGGCGATCCCCGAACCGGGGCGCCGAGTCTGCTGCCTCACGAAAGGGGCCGTAATAAGCCGAGCAGTATTTGGCGGCGTATGACATGATGGGTTGACGAATTTCAGCAACACGGCCGTCCATCATGTCGGAAGGTGCTGCCATGTCGGCCCCGGCCTTTGCATGGGACAGGGCAACTCTGGCCAGAAGGTCAAGGCTTGCATCATTATCTATGATGTTTCCGTCCATGACGCCGCAATGCCCATGATCCGTATACTGACACAGGCAGACATCGGTTATGACAACCAGGTCGGGTATCTTATCCTTTAATGCCTTGGTTGCTTTTTGAACGATGCCGTCCTTTGCGTAGGCGCTTGTTGCCAATGGGTCCTTTTTGTCGGGTATTTTTTTGTCGGGTATTCCGAAAAGCATGACTGCGGGTATCCCGAGTTCGTAAGCTTTTTTTGCCGTTTTCACAAGATGATCCGTGGAAAGCTGACAATGGCCGGGCATGGAGGGGATGGGATTCTTTACGCCTTTGCCGCTGATGGCAAACATGGGAAAAATCAAATCATCAACAGAAAGTTTGGTTTCACGTATCATGCGTCTGAAAGCATCATTTTGCCTGAGACGTCTCGGCCGGTAGTCGGGAAAAAGCATTTGCCGCTCCTTATATTAATACAAATACACTATCAATTGATTTACGCTAAGCTATTTCTTCATCCGTCAGATAACAGGCAGGGTCCGGTGCCCAAATGTTACCGGTCACCGCCTCGGCTCTTACCCTGAAATTGCCTGCACAGATATCCAGCCAGCGGCAGGATGCGCATCTTCCTTCAACGTATTTTTTCTTCTCTTTAAGCTTTTTCATCAGCGGCTCCGAGGTGTCGGTCCAAATTTCGGAAAACGGACGGTTTTTTACATTTCCAAAACTGTAATGACGCCAGAATTGATCGGCATGGACTTCACCATCCCAGCTGATGCATCCGAATCCCCTGCCGGAATTGTTTCCTTCATTCATTTCGAGAAGCTCAAGAACTTCCTTGGCCCGCCGGGGGTCTTCCTTAAGCATTCTTAAATACAGATAGGGGCCGTCGGCATGGTTGTCAACGGTTAATATTTCTTTGGGCTTGCCCTTTTCATGCAGCTTTTGGGTAAGATCCATTATGAGATCAACGGCTTTTCTGCTCTCTTCATGGGTCAAATCCTCTTCAACCAGTTTTGAACCGCGTCCCGCATAAACAAGATGGTAAAAGCAGGCCCTGGGAATCTCCATCTCTTCAAGGAGATCGAATATATCAGGGATTTCAGCGACATTGATTTTGTTGATGGTAAAGCGAAGGCCGACTTTTATTCCAGCCGCCTTGCAGTTTCTGATCCCGTCCAAAGCCGCTTGGTATGCGCCTTTAACGCCTCTGAAACGGTCGTTTATCTGTTCCATTCCATCAATGCTTATTCCCACGTATGAAAGACCGATATCTTTGAGTATACGGGCCTTTTCAGGAGATATGAGTGTTCCGTTTGTTGATATAACAGCCCTCATTCCCTTTTCCACGGCATAGGCTGCCAGTTCGGGAAGGTCCTTTCGAACCAATGGTTCTCCGCCTGAAAACAAAATCACGGGCACACCGAAGCCGGCAAGATCATCAATGAGTTTTTTGCCTTCCAGGGTAGAGAGTTCATTATCAAAAGAGATGTCTTTTGCCTGGGCATAACAGTGAACACACTTTAAATTGCAACGCCTTGTGATGTTCCAGACCACGACGGGGCGTTTATCGCTGGAGAACTGAAGGAGATGGGAGGGCAATTTACCTGAATGACGGTTATAACGAAGCGCATCTGAAGGTTCGACCGTTCCGCAATAAAGTTTTGATATTCCAATCATAATTTTTCAAGTGTCATAAAGTGGTTAAAAGGTTAGTTTCTTAATTAAAAAAAGTGTGAAGTGCCTAAAGTGATCTAAAGTGCCTAAAGTTGAGGAATTCTATCAAGTTATATATAAAAAGACGGAGCGGAGCGACTCCTTAACTTTAGCTCACTTCAAACTTTAGCTCATTTTAGGCACTTTTCTGATTTGCACGAATTAGAATTTACTATTATCAGGTATTGGATCTATTCCAAGTTCCTTTTTAACGAGATCGTTTAAAAAAGATTTGGGGTCTAAAAGGGCTTCCCTGGTAATGGGAAAACGATTTCTGCCGGTTTTTCCCTGAATCAGTTTCAGGCCGTCTTCAAAATCGGCGGATATTTTTTTATATATATTTTCAAAAGTCGCTGAGGAATTGATGAACTGCTCAGTAATTAAATCCATGGCGTCTTCTTCCAAAATAATATTGATATCATGCTTGTTTAAAAAGTATAGTTCAAGTTTTTTAACTTCGTCGTAATAGAATTTGATTTTTTGCATGGCTTCTCCGATATCCGTTATATGGTTGCAATAATAAGCAGCCACAAGATCTGTTTGAGACTCAGAGAGCCTCAGATGGTATCGTTCAGCCAGATTTTTTTGCTTTGATTTTATATATTCCTTAACCCGTTGCTTTTCCTGATGGGCGATCCGTTCAAAAATTTTATCCCATTTTTTGTCGTTTTGGGTTGCTAAAAACGTTTCAAGTGCTTTTTGGGGGTTTTCAATGACAGAGGACGTTATCGGGAATTTCTTGATGGTTGTAGACGGCAGTTTCTCTTCAAAAAAAAGCAGTGCCTCTTCAACGGCACTGACAAGACCCCTTGCTCCCGTATTCTCTGAAAAGGCTTGTTCGGCTAAAATTCGAAGCGCCTTGTCTTCAAACTTAACGTTGATATCGTATGCTTCAAAATCGAGTTTTTTCCCAAGAATTATAGGGTTGTTCGGATTTCGCAGGATATTGAACAGATCGTCTTCGGTCAGTCTCTCAAAAACGGCTCTTACCGGAAGGCGGCCGACAAATTCCGATTCAAAGCCGAATTTTACCAGGTCTTCGGTTTTTAAGTGTTTCAGTATATCGGAATCTTCGTCTGAACGTTTGATCTTTGCTCCAAAGCCGATATTCTGTTTTGAAATTCGTTTTTTTATGATTTCCCCGATATTGGCAAATGCGCCACTCATGATAAACAGAATATTTTTGGTGTTTACATAGCGTTTGTCACGCTTGCCGGTTTTACGATATTGCTCGATCTCTTCCATCATCGAGATCGGATCATGGGGAACTTTCAGTTCAACATCCGTTTCTTCCATGGGCTTGAGCAGGGCTCTCTGAACTCCCGTTCGAGAGACATCCGCGCCGATCAGGTTGTGGCTGGATGCAATTTTGTCGATTTCATCTATATATATGATGCCATGCCTGGCCGATTCAATATCGCCGTCGGCTTCTCGAACCAGATCCCGTATCAGGTCCTCGACATCTCCGCCCACATAACCGGTTTCACTGAACTTGGTGGCATCTCCCTTGACAAAGGGAACACCGATTTTGTCGGCGATCAGTTTGACCAGGTAGGTTTTTCCCACTCCTGTGGGGCCCAGCATAAGTACATTATTTTTGATGCTGCCGACTATTTCTTTGTGATCATCAGGGAAGGCTTCGCGGCGTTTTACGCGGTTAAAATGTGTACATATCTTTGTAGCCAGGACGGTTTTTGCCCGATCCTGTTTTACAATATACTGATCAAGATAGGCGACCAGTTCTTCAGGCTTTAAATCAAAGTCAAGCTTTTTCTTTTTTGGAGGGGCTTTATCCGTTTTATCCGGGAGTTCTTCTTCAGACATAACAAGGGGAGATATGACTTTGACATTATCTCCGAACTTCTTGGATAGAAATTCACCTATTTCTTTTTCAAGCTCTTTGGGATCCGGTAATTTTTCATTATCGCCTGCAATCATAATCAATCACTATAATCACATCCGTTTTAAAAAGCAAGGCGGGCGCCATAAATTTATTCCGGCTATAACTATCTTTGCAAAACAGCGATGATCCGGGTAGCTTACCGGTTTGTATTTTTCATGTGCAGGGTGGAAATGGGGCTTTTCATAAAGAGGCGTATCTGGTATGTTTTTTGAAAAAAATAAAGTTTGTAGCTATTTGGTAAAAAAAACTTGTTAATCAGCCATTAAGGCTCCAATTCCGGAGCCTTTGCGGCAAAATATCTATAGTATTTACAAAAACAAATGATTCCGGCGGTGGAGAAAATAAATGGTTATTGTAACAGGTGGAGCGGGTTTTATCGGCAGCAATATTGTAAAAGCGCTCAATGAACGCGGTTGTTCGGATATTTTGATCGTTGATAATCTTTCCGATGGTACCAAGATCAAAAATATTGCGGATTGTAAAATTTATGATTATCTGGATAAAGATGATTTCATAGAAAGAATAAAGGCCGGAAATGATTTTTACGTCTCTGCAGAGGCGGTTTTTCATGAGGGAGCCTGCTCCTCTACAACGAACTGGGACGGCCGTTACATGATGCGCAATAACTATGAATATTCCAAGGAACTTTTGCATTACTGCCTTAAGCATCGTATTCCTTATCTATATGCCTCCAGTGCCTCTGTTTACGGGGATGGAACGGTATTTAAGGAGGTCCTTGAGCATGAAAAACCTCTGAACGTATACGGTTATTCCAAGTTTTTGTTTGACCAGTATGTTCGCCGGGTTCTTTCCGATGCCGATAGTCAAATTGCCGGATTCCGCTATTTTAATGTCTATGGGCCGCGTGAACAACATAAGGGCTCCATGGCCAGCGTGGCCTTTCATTTCAATAATCAGGTTCTGTCAGAGGGAAAGGTGAAATTGTTTGAAGGGAGTGACGGATATACAAACGGTGAGCAGCGCCGGGATTTTGTCTATGTCTCTGACGTTGTGGAGGTCAACCTCTGGTTTATGGAGAACCCGGACAAATCCGGTATTTTCAATGTGGGTACGGACCAAAGCCGAACCTTTAACGATGTTGCGCGGGGGGTCATTGCCTTCCATGGCCGAGGTGATATGGAATACATCCCGTTCCCGGATCACTTGAAAAATCGATACCAGAGCTTTACTGAAGCGGATATCTCTCAATTGCGTGAAGCGGGCTGTCCGGTATCTTTCAAGACTGTGGAACAGGGCGTACAGTGTTATATGGAATGGCTCAACGAAGAGTCTGAAGAAAGCTGAAGTTCATGAGTTGCTTTGCTCCGTCTTTCCTATTTCTCGTTCCCATGCTTCAGTGTTGGTTGGAATGGATAAATTATTATTATGAATAAAGTTGATCTTAACGTAAATATCGGAGGCCTTGAGCTTCAAAATCCCGTCATGACGGCATCCGGAACATTTGGATATGCCGGAGAATTTGAAGAACTGGTCGATTTAAACCGCCTTGGTGGAATTGTTGTCAAGGGGGTTTCACTCCAACCTTCTCCCGGAAATCCGCCGCCACGAATTGTTGAAACCGCATCCGGTATGCTCAATGCCATTGGGCTTGAAAATGTGGGTCTTGAAGCATTTATAAAAGAAAAGGTCCCTTTTTTAAAAAAACTTTCAACGCCGGTTTTTGCAAATATATACGGCAAAACTATCGATGAATATGCAAAACTGGCGGAGCGCATTGAATGGATTGATGAGGTAACGGGCATTGAGGTCAATATCTCTTGTCCCAATGTAAAGGCAGGGGGGGTGGCCTTTGGCGTGGAGCCTGAAGCTGCATTTCGTGTGGTTGATGCGGTCAGAAACCGGACGAACAAACCGGTTATGGTCAAGCTTTCTCCCAATGTCACCGATATCACGCAAATAGCAAAAAGTGCCGAAAATGCGGGAGCGGATTCCGTTTCACTGATAAACACCTTGACCGGAATGGCCATTGATATTGAATCCCGACGTCCGAAACTTGCTAACATAACCGGAGGGCTTTCCGGTCCGGCAATTAAACCGGTTGCTCTGCGCATGGTGTGGCAGGTGGCTCAAAATGTAAAAATTCCGGTGGTCGGAATCGGAGGGATAATGACCGCACAAGATGCACTGGAATTTCTGATGGCCGGTGCCTCAGCCATACAGGTCGGCACGGCCAACTTCATAAACACACATGCTACCATGGATATAATTGAAGGCATAGAGCGGTTTATGAAGGAAAAGAAGATTTCAAAAATAACGGATATTATCGGTTCTCTGGAGGTGTGAAAGCAGGGGCACGTCGTAACGTGCCCCTGCAATGAATGCTTCAGCGGTTTTGATTATATAAAGTCCGAGGTTGTTACCGGATTTTTTTTCAGGTACTCCAGTCGGTTCAGCCCGTTAATGTAAGCCTTTGCACTGGCTGTAATAATGTCGGGATCAGCTCCTTTGCCAAGAGCGATAAGACCCTTTTCTTTCAGGCGTACCGTAACTTCACCCTGGGCGTCTGTTCCGCCGGTCAGCGCGCTTACGGAGAATCGTAAAAGTTCGGATTCCGTACCCGTTAATTTTGCAATGATTTTAAAAACCGCATCAATAGGGCCGTTACCCTCGTCAGACCCTTTGACCGGTCTTTCCTTTATATTCAGTTTGACACTGGCCGTAGGCATAACGGTTGTTCCGCTGGTTACATGCAGATATTCAAGGGAAAAAACATCCTTGGTCTGGAGAATCTCCTCGGTAACAAGTGCTTCGAGGTCTTCATCCATAACATTTTTTTTCTTGTCGGCAAGATCCTTGAACTTTGAAAAGATCAGTTTTAATTCTTCGTGGGAAAGGTTGTATCCCATTTCTCTGAGATGAGAGTCTAAGGCATGTCTTCCCGAGTGTTTTCCAAGCACGAGCCGGCTGCTGGAAAGACCGATGTCTTCCGGCTTCATGATTTCGTAGGTCATGGGGTTTTTCAGGACGCCGTCCTGATGAATCCCCGCTTCATGAGCAAAGGCATTGGCCCCGACAATAGCCTTGTTGGGCTGAACGGCCATGCCTGTTATCATGCTTACCAGGCGGCTTATGGGATAAATTCTTGTGGTTTGGATATTGGTTGTTACCGTAAAAAGATTGGGTCTTGTGTGCAGAGACATGACGATCTCTTCTAAAGAGGTGTTTCCCGCTCTTTCTCCGATGCCGTTGATGGTCACCTCTGCCTGTCTTGCGCCTGCTCTTATCGCCGCAAGGGTATTTGCCGTGGCCAGACCCAAATCGTTGTGGCAGTGTACGCTTAAGACGGCTTTGCTCATATTGGGGGTGTGGTCCATAACGTATTTTACAAGATCGGCATATTCT
>JAFDHS010000424.1 GCA_019308655.1 Deltaproteobacteria bacterium | reverse complement strand
ACCCAATAAAAAAGGACTTAGAAATTTATCTAAGTCCTTGATTTTATTTTGGTGATCCCAACGGGATTCGAACCCGTGTTACCGGCGTGAGAGGCCGACGTCCTAAACCACTAGACGATGGGACCATTAAGTATATAAAGAATAGAGGTTGAATATAGAAAAATGACCGGTTTGTCAAATATTTTATTTACCCGGCCTGCCTTTAACGGTGTCAAAACTTTCAAACAGTTATTGTTTATAAGGTAGTTGGGGTTGGGTTTTGAGGTTTTATTCCCTTTTTGTACCCGAAAATAAAATAAATAATAAACCCGATAAAGGGTATAAAAGCTATAAATCCCCAAAGAGCCTTTTTCCCTATTGTGCCGAAATCCTTGTGAGCCACATCCAGGATTGCCCAGCAGGTCAAGATAAAAAAGATTATACCCATACCGATAATAGTAATAGTTGTTGTGTCCATTAACTTCCTTTTAAGCGTTTTGAAATTTTCAAAAGCGTATTTGCATAAGGTTTACTGTAGTTATAGTTTAGCAGAACCTTATACGCCCTGTTTTTACCTATAGCGGGATACCATCCGTAATGATTCAAAAAACTTGCAATACTTACGATGGCATCACCATGGTGATGAAGGTTGATGCTTCCGTCCTTGTTGCCGTCTTTTGCAAAGGCAAGGATGTTACTCGGCATAAATTGGGCAATGCCCATTGCTCCTGCATAAGAGCCTTTAATATCTACGGGATCAAGCCCTTCTTTATTGGTATATTCTAAAAAAGCATGTCTCTGACCTCCGTGTCGGAAAGAGATGCCATGGTTGAAAGCGTGTTCAATATAGACCGTCTCCCCAAATAGGTCCCGAACCTGGTTTCAACCAGGATAATCGCAATAATGATCGTTGGATCCACCCCAAACTCTCTCTTTGCGCTGGCAAGGAAAACCTTCTGATCTTCCATATATTTTTTTGCGCTTTGAATGCAATTTTCGGAAAGAAACTGATCATAATTCAATTTTGATTCCTGATGCATGAAAAAAAGGGAGACGCCTCTGGTCTCAAAATGAATTTTCGGTTTGCTGTAAAGTTTTTTTATCTGATTGGCGTCAAAACCGTCATTTATGAGCCTTTTCTGGAGGGCATCAAATTGCAGGGCCCTGCTTTTTGCAAGTGCCGCAGATTGAGACGATGTCAACAAAACTAAGATCAACAAACAAACAAAGAGTGCCCGGTACCTTTTGAATGCAAGAATGATATGAAACATTTTGGAAAAACTCCGGTTTTAATGATCTTCGATCTTTATTGGGACCGCATGACGCTTACGTTTTGTAAATACGGCCAGATACCGGCAGCCCGCTGTACAAAGCATGGAAAAGGCTCTGTCATAGTAACGGCCGACACTTTCCGGCTTGTGAGCATCTGATCCCAAAGTGATTGGTATTCCTAAGCTACTGCATTTTTTCAATAAACGTAAAGAAGGATATGCTTCTTTGACCGGATGATCATATCCGCTCGTATTGAACTCCACTGCCAGATTTTTATATCTGATTTTTGATAAAATTTCATCAAATTTTTTATCAAAAGACCTTGGCGGCTGCCTGCCAAATTTTTTAACAAGATCCAAATGGCAAATAAAATCAAAATAGCTGAAATCGAGCATTCTTTCGAGGTGTTTGAGATACTGTTCATATAAAAAATCCGTGTTCACCTTTTCAAGCTTCCAGGTGGATTTTCGACTGACGATGTTGAAATCGTTTACAAAATGAACGGAACTTCCAATAACGTCAAAGGAATATCTCCCGACAATATCCTGAATCCGGTCAATATATTCCAGGTCAAAGTCTATCTCCAGACCGGCTTTAACATTTTAAATCGCAAACGGCTTGAAAATACAGAGGAACTTCTTCAGGGGTCATTGAAAGGGCCCTGCCGGCCTCCGACAGGGTCAGATGGTCAAGAAAACATATCTCTTTTAAGCCGGCATCAACAGCCTTTTGGACATATGCTTCCATCTCACCTTCGGCATGGTTGCAAAGCGAGGTGTGAACGTGATAATCAATCATTTTTAAGAAACTAATTTGTTTAAACAGGCTCTAATCGGTTTCATCCATTTTGATCCGAACTTGATGCCATTAAAATGACATGTTATGAGATGAATTGTCAAACAATAGTGGAGATATGATAATAAAAATTGACGAAAGCAGGCAGGACCATTGAGCAAAAATTCTAAAACCATCTTTTGTTGTCAGTCATGCGGATACCAGACTCCGAAATGGATGGGAAAATGCCCTGACTGCGGCCAATGGCAAACTTTCGTCAAAGAAGTGCAAGCCTCGACGACCGGCCGGGAAACCCAACGAAGTTTATCTTCTGCTCTCCCAAAACCCGTGCCCATGGATTCAATCGATATTGAAAATGAAAACCGCCTGTTAACAAGTATTAAAGAGTTTGACAGGGTCCTTGGAGGGGGACTTGTTTCCGGAAGTCTTGTCCTGATAGGAGGAGATCCGGGTATAGGCAAATCTACGCTTATGTTACAGGCCCTGAACG
>JAFDHS010000047.1 GCA_019308655.1 Deltaproteobacteria bacterium | reverse complement strand
CAATATAAATCCTTATGTATGATTCTATTGAAAATCAAGGTTTTTTAACCGGTCAAATTTGTTTTGGTCGTTTAGGGCGGAGCACCGGGAATTCCGTTGCCCCTGGTAAGTCAACCGGCGACAGGGGAGGCGTTTGGTCATACCGGTGGGAGACCATTCTTCACAAGAGCTTATCAAGCTGTACCGGGACAAAAACGGCATTCGCAGAACAACTCTCTGAATGTTTGGATTCGTCAAGCTTGTGGGGGGAATATGGATGGAAAGCATAATACCATCAGAGGCCGGTCTTATGGCAACAAACTGCAAATCTTTGCTCCTGGATAAATATCTTTTTCGGACTGGGTTACAAGGACCGTAGCCGTAGAATTTTCGGTATGAAGCACGAGTAATGTACCGAGATCAACAGGAGGAAGAAGATCGGCCTTGTTGGTTTTTTTATCAAGTTTCTTTTTTTCCTGATAGTATATACTGAATTTTTGCCCCGGCCTTACGCAATCTTTATTCCCCTTGTCAATGAAAGCTATTGAGCCCTCTCCCATTATACTTTCGTTTTCCTCGGATAAAATAATTTTTCCATCAATTCTTTTTCGGGTTTCTTTAAGAATAATTTGGGGTGACCGCTCTTTGTAAGGAATCAAAAGGTCCTCTGTTTCAATTGCACGGAAAGATTTAACAACCTTGGCCAAAACAACGTCGGGTTGTTTTTGCGTTATTTCAACAACACCTGTCAGGTAGTGCTGGAATTTTTCAGAAGACCTTGTTTCTTTTTTTATTTTTATTGTTCTGTAGACGGTATATTTACTGCCAATTTCCATGGGTACCATTTGTTTGATGTAAACAAGGTCCCCGTGGCTGATCATCTCTTTACCCTCCTTTACATTGAAAATTGAACCATGGGGCATGACAGATTTTTTCTTAATGAATCCAATAGAATCTATTTTGGAATAAAGATAGTAAGGCTCTTTTTTTTCTAAAGGCTTTTTTCCCACATGATTTGTTTTTTTCACATATACAGGATCTTCTTGAACATAAAAAGAAATCCGCTGGCCTGGGTAAATCCGGTGAGGATTGTGAATGTAATTGTTTTCTTTCCACAAATCCGGCCATACCCATGGTGAATCAAGGAATTTATTTGAAAGATCCCAGAGCGTATCTCCCTTTTGAACAGTATAATAAATTCCTGTTTTGTACTTGTATTCGAGAGGCTTTTCCTGTTCACCGGCAAAGGAACATAACGTAGGATATAATACAAAAAACAAGGATAAAACAATTAAGATATGGATTTTTATTTTGTAAAACATATGCCTTACCATTTTGTTAAAAGACAGGTTTATTTTTCACAAGCAAGTTTTTCCAGTCTGAATACCAGGATTAATCCTGCTAAAGCCAAGCCACAAGCCAAAAAAAACATGCCGTCTATTTTTGCCGGAAGTATGTTTTGTTCTCGAAGAATATAAAGCTTTTCATGAATAATTTGGGTTTGAAGGACTTCTTTCCACGGCCAGATTTTTCTCATTGCGCCAAGCATCAGACCGGTAAGCATGGCGATCGTTATATTATAATAATATTTTAGCAAGTAATTTAAAAGCCGTGAAAAACCTGCAATACCCACTGCACATCCTGTAGCGAAAATTAAGATTATAATCAGGTTGTTAATATCAAGAGGGTTTCTCAAGGCACCTGTAATATATTCATATTTTCCCATAATCAATAAAAGAAATGCCCCGCTTAGTCCAGGCAGAATCATGGCGCAAATTGCAATCATTCCGGAAAGAAAAATAAACCACCATGATTCCGGTGTAGAAACCGGGATCATGCCTACAAGAAAATAACCTGTTGCCGTACCGGTAAAGAATGCTATGCCGCCGGATCCCCGCCAGTTTTTGACCTCTTTTACAAGAATAATAATGGATGCTGAAATTAAACCAAAAAATAAAGCCCAGGTCGGAATCGGATGGACTTGTAAAAGAAAGTTTGTGAAATGTGCGAGACTGAGAATGGCTATGCCTATTCCAAGCATCAGGGATATTAAAAAACGAAGGTGTACGGTTGATACCGCCTGTTTTATGCTCAGACGAAACAGTTGCCGAATAAATTCCAGATTAACGGATTGAATCGCATCGAGTAAATTCTGATAAATTCCGGTTAGTAATGCGACTGTTCCACCGGATACGCCGGGGATTATATCGGCAGTTCCCATGCATAAGCCCTTTAAGGCGAGGATGAAAGCTTCTTTTATATTTTTCGGTCCCGCGCTGTTTAGAAAAGCTTCATGCCAGGATATATCTTTTTTATGCTTTTTCATTTATCCTCTGGTATCCGGTTTTTTTACTTTTTTGGCATAATTTATGGATCGTTGATTAGTAATTTATCATTTCTTTTTTTAGAAATCTTATAAATTCTAAGCACAATGGAGACTGAGTGCGACATTTATGCCTGGTCAGATAAAAGCTTCTTTTGAGATCTAAATCTTCAATAGTTATGGCCTTTAAGGAGCCGATCTGTAACTCTTCCGCCACGGCTATGGTGGAAAGAATAGAAACTCCTGCCTTGCTTTTTATTGCCTGGCTGACCGCTGCCGTACTCCCCATTTCCGCTATAATCTTAAGGCTGTCCGTACTCCACCCTTTTTGAGAAAGGCTGAGCTGAATTGATTTTAAAGTTCCTGATCCCCGTTCACGAACGACAAACGGTTCTTTGGAGAGCATTTTGAAATTTATACTTTTTTTCCCGGCCCACTTGTGGTCTGCAGGGACGATAAGGCGCATTTCATCTTCTATCAGTTTTTCCTGGAAAGCCTTTTTTTCAGGTGTCTTGGCTCCCACGATACCGAGTTCCAGAACACCGGAAAGGGCGTTGCGTATTATTTTTTCAGTGTCTCCGATAGTAAGCGAAACTTGGACTTCCGGATATTTTTTTGTGAAAGCGCCGATAATTTTCGGAAGGATGTATCCGCCTGGAATCGTACTTCCACCGATAACCAGCCGGCCTTTGATCTTTCCGTGAAAATTAGCCAGTGCGGTTTCGGTTTCATCCCGTAGTGCTATAAGCCTGCAGGCGTATTGATAAAGGAGTTCGCCTGCTTTTGTTGGAATAGCTTCTCTGCCGAGACGGTCAATAAGGCGGCATTCAAAGTGGCGTTCCAAGTCTTTGATGTGACTGCTGATGGTGGGTTGTGATAGATGAACCGCTTTCCCGGCCTTTGAAAAGCTTTTAAGTTCAACGACTTTGTAGAAAATATTGAGTTGCCAAAGGTCCATTTCAGTTTGAATTGATCAACCAAATATCGGTTAATAAAATGTACTTAATTTTTTTTTTAATTTTTCGTTGACCGCGGGGGGTACCATGCTTGAGATATTACCTCCAAAACGGGCCGCTTCTTTGATTATAGATGAACTGGTGAAAATCCATTGGGTTCCCGTTATAAGAAAAACGGTTTGAATTTCCCGGTTTAATCGACGGTTCATAAGCGCCATCTGAAACTCATACTCAAAATCGGATATGGCTCTCATTCCACGCAATATCGCCCGGGCTTTTTGTTTGGCAGCATAATCTACCAGAAGACCGCTGAAAGAGTCTATTTCTATATTTGAAAATTTTTCTAAACTTTTTTCAAGAAGTTCCAGGCGTTCTTCAACAGTAAAGAGTGACTTTTTGGAAGGATTAAACATTATGGTCACAATTAGTTTGTCAAAGAGTTTCAGGCCGCGTTCGATAATATCCAGATGACCGTTGGTAACAGGATCAAACGATCCAGGATATACGGCAATTTTTTGTTCTGCGCTCTGCTGCATTTTGGCCTTGTGGTGATTGTTTTATGGCGTTTAAAGACTTTATCTGTATCATATATAATTTAAAAATGAAACAAGGGTCTTACCATATTTTCTATGGTCCACAAGTTCAAATTCCGGAAGATTTTCAGGGATCGGTTCTGATAGGGAGTGTTCAACAACAATAAAGGCCTTTTTTTCAAGACAGTTGCTGAGATGAAGATTGCAAAGGGTCCGCCCAATCATGTTCTTGTTGTACGGCGGGTCCATAAACACAAGATTAAAGAGCGGTTGAGGTGATTTTATGCAATTTAAATTTTTTATTATATCCCATTTAATGCTTTTGGCTTTATTATTTATTCCACATGATCGTATGTTTTTTTCTATTGCAGAGATTGCATGTTGATATCGATCGATAAAAACAACATATTCAGCCCCCCGGCTTAAAGCTTCGATGCCAAAGGCTCCGGTTCCTGCAAACAGGTCCAGGACAACAGTTCCCCGGATCCTGAAAGAGAGGATATTAAATATCGATTCTCGTAATCTATCGGCAGTCGGCCTTGTTATCATGCCGGAAACCGAACATAGTTTTCTTCCTTTAAAGTTTCCGCCGATTATTCTCAAGCCCATATTTTTAAATTTAGCTCACTTTTCATTTTTCCTGTTTATCCGGATCAGGATCAAAAATTCAATTTTTTTCGCAGGTAGCTCTGATCCACGCCTATTATTTCCGCTGTTTTTTTGATATTGTTTTCATTCTCCAGGAGTTTTCTTCTTATAAATTCTTTTTCAAACGCTTTTTGGGCATTTTTCAGGTGATTGATTGAATACAATCCCAAGCCGGTCGGCACCATCTCTTCATGAAAATCCGGATTATATGGCGCAGGTATATCGGAAACATCAATAATGTCACCTTGTACCATTATAATCAGTCGTTCCACAAGATTTTTCAATTCCCTGACATTTCCCGGCCATGAATAGCGGGATAACAATTCAAGTGCATCTTCGGTTATTTTTTTTCTGCGACACTGTTTTGTGCATTTATTAAGAAACGTTTCAACAAGGATTGGAATATCTTCAAAACGATCCCTGAGCGAAGGGACTTCAATCGGTATGACATTCAGTCGGAAATAAAGATCTTCTCTGAAGTTTCCCTTTACAATCTCCTTTTCAAGGTCTTTGTTGCTTGCAGCAATTATCCTGACATTTATAGTTAAGGTTCTGATTCCACCTACTCTCTGGATTTGCTGTTCCTGAAGTACTCGAAGAATTTTGGCCTGAGTTTTTAAGTCCATGTCTCCAACTTCGTCCAAAAAGAGAGTCCCATTATTTGCCAGTTCAAATTTGCCTATGCTTTTTGTGGTTGCTCCGGCAAATGCACCTTTTTCATAACCAAACAGTTCGTTTTCCATCAATTCTTCAGGGATGGCTGCGCAATTGACGTCAATCAGCGGTTGTTCCGCCCTGTTGCTTAAATAGTGTATGGTCCGGGCTACCAACTCCTTGCCCGTCCCGTTTTTTCCCGTAATCAGAACCCATGCATCTGTTGGAGCCGCAGCGGCGATCTGTTTTTTCAGTGCTGCAACAGCAGGACTGTTACCGCTTATCATGTTTTTTTCTATGGTTTTTTTTCGCAGATATTTGTTTTCCTCTTCAAGCCTCCTGAAGTTAAGCGCATTGTTAATCGACATAATTATCTTGTCAATTGAGAGCGGTTTTTCAATAAAGTCGTATGCACCAAACTTTGTGGCACTTACTGCCGTTTCGATTGTCCCATGACCGGTAATCATGATCACCGGTATATAGGGAGTATTTTTTTTAATCTCCTTTAAGGTTTCAATTCCGTCAATACCAGGCAGCCATATATCAAGCAGGACAAGATCAGGAGATTCCGCTTCAATTATTTTAAGTGCTTCGTATCCATTGGATGCCGTTATGACTTCAAAGTTTTCATCAGCAAGCATACACTTCAATATCTGCAGTATGGAAGGTTCGTCATCAACAATCAAAATAGTTGGAAACATATGATATTCTTTTTTCAGTTAAAGTTTGATAAATTTATTTTGTCTGTGTTTCCGACCAATCAAACAGGCAGCTCTATAACAAATTTTGCTCCCCTTGGATGATTATCTTGTACCTGTATCATTCCATTATGATCGGAAATAATTGTACTTACAATAGTAAGCCCTAAGCCCATGCCGCTTTTTTTTGTTGAAAAATAGGGTACGAAGAGGCGTGTTTTTTCTTCAGCAGAAATACCTTCTCCGGTGTCAGCCACTTCAAGCCTGACCTTTTTTAAAATTGGATCATGGGTTAAGGTTATAAAAATTTTACCCTTATTTTTAATTGATGCTATAGCATTGTCAATCAGATTAATCATTGCTTGCTTTATCTGCTGCCGATCAAGATTAAGCCTTGGAATATCGTCTGATATCCTTATTTCAAAAGTGATACTCGGATGTCCTTCTCTGTAAAGCGCAACGCTCTCTTCGATTATTGGGGGCAAATCCGCTGAGTTTGGATTTGCTGCGGGAAATCTTGCAAAGGCTGAAAATTCGTTTACCAGATTTCGGATCAAATCCACGTGATCAATTATGGTGCGTGTACACTCCTCAAAAACGGGGTCATTCACCGTTTGAGAATATTTGCGTTTAAGGCGCTGTGCTGAAAGAGATATGGGGGTTAAAGGATTTTTTACTTCATGGGCAATCCTTCGTGCGACTTCACGCCATGCCGCCATACGTTGCGCCTTTTCAAGCTCCGTGAGATCATCAAAAACCAGTACAATACCCATGTGGAGACCTGCATCGTCTTTGAGCGCATTAATGTGGCCCATAAAGCTTCGAGGCCTTTCCCCGATAGTAAGATTTAAAGGAAATTTAACTGCATCGTCCGATGATATGCTAAGCTTTTTCATGATGTCTTCGGCAAAGTTCAGATTTTTTATAGTTTTTTTTCAGGATATCTTCTGATCTTATCGAGAGCATTTTTTCAGCCGATTTGTTGATTGTGGTGATAAATCCTTCAGCGTCAAATGATATTACACCTGCAGAAACGTTTTTCAGGACGATTTCCATATACTGCTGTCTTTCCTGAATTTGAATATTTTGTTTACGCAGCATACGTGTGGAAAGCTCCAGTTGTTCTCTGCCGATTCTCAGATCTCTGGTCATTTTGTTGAATGAATCAACCAGACTGCCTATTTCATCATCAGATTTGGGGGCGATATTGACACTTAAATTCCCTTCAGCCACCTTCCGGATACCTTCGGCAAGCTTCATGATGGGAATAGTGATGGATTTTGCTATGTAAAAACCAAACCAGATGGCACAAAAAACAACCAGCAGTGCTACGATTGAGAGTGTTATATAATAAGAGACCCGAATCGGTTTTTTGAGAAGTTTTATCTGCTGATATTCTTCAAAACCCCTTGAAATTGAAGCCATGTTTTCAGATAAACCGTGAGGAATAAGAAAACTTACTACAACAAAGCCTTCGGCCTTCAGGTGATTAACGCCAAAAGGAACGGTTCCGATTGATTTTCTGAGTTCTCCGGCCGGGGTATTTATGGAAAACGATCTCACTCCTTTTGACTGCGGGTTTCTTTGAAGGTCTTCTTCAGAGACAACGGGAAAAGGCCTTTTCTCCAGTTCCGGAATCGTAGCATATGTCAGGCGTTTTGAATTGGAATCATAAATTTCAACAGCATGAAGATTGAATTCTCTCTGGCTGATCCGGATATAGTGAGAAAGCGATTTTTTTCTATTCCGATTTAAATATTTTTTTGCATTTATCTGGTAAGCGATTCTTTCAAGAAAAAATTTATTGTTCTCCCCAATATGACGATATAAGTTTCTTCCCACAGAGAGGGAATTTTCAAGGGCCTGTTCAACAGGAACATTAAACCAGAACTCGATGCTGGTTGTTATAAAATTGATGGAAAAGAAAAAGAGTATTATTGCAGGTAAAAGGGTAAGAGTTATAAAAGCGACAACAAGTCTTGTCCGGAGTTGCGCTCCCATCACTTTGCGTTTCCGGTCGTAAAAGAGTTTTACCAGGTTTCTAAAGACGAGAAATATCAACAAGATAAGCAACAACAAGTTGATATTGATCAAAATGAACATCAAAATTGTATTGGAAATGGGAAAATCCGCTCCAAAATATATTATTCGGATCTCAGCGAAAGTCAGTAGAGCGACAATAGTGATTATGGCAACAATGATGATGCCTTCCTGCTTTCGCTTTTTACGGTTTGTTTCGGAGATAAAACGGTTCGGCTTTTTTAATCTGTTCTTGAGCATGATAATTGAGGAAGGTCAAAAATTATAAGTACCTGATGATGTGCTAAACTTCAGAAAGTAAAATCGTATGTGTACCAGTCGGTTTCAAAGTCCCAGAAAGAAAGAAAAATCAGAACATAGTGCAGATAAAGAGGAAGTGTCAACTTACTGAGTTCGGCTTTGGCCCTTATTTGATACCGGAAGCCTTTTTGCAACCGGTTAAGAGGTATAACTTTCAAACCCTCAATTTCAGACATCAAATTCCGTACTTCTTCAAAAGACTGTGTTGTCAAGGATCTATTCTTTTCTCCTGGTCGTTTTATGACAAATTCTTTTTTCAGGTTATTGTATTTGACTGTGTGGGTTATCTTTATGTCGGCAATTTTTTCGTCTATCCAAAAATTGCGAACGCGGTGAAGATTAATGAAAAATGAAAATGTGGCCGGTATTCCGTTTAAGATAGCTTTTTCCATTTTTTCTCTAAAAGCACCTTCAACTTTAAAATAAAGAAGGAGATCTTCTTGTGTGTTTGTAACGACTATATCCGTCAGCCCGGCATCCAGGGCAAAAGCTGCATTGTTCAATGAAAAAATAATGATAAATAGAACAATACCTGTTTTTTTGCTCAAAAAAAATCTCATTTCGATATATTTTATTTATTTGGGGCTAAGAGGGTAAAAGAGATGGTTTTACGAAACTTTTATTATCTGAATAGCGGATACCTTCTTGAATGGCAAGTCATTTTGGTTGCAGACGAGCCGGATCATCAGAATCTTGAAGTGAGCGGGTCTCCCATGATTCTTTTTGGGCGAAAAATTTTTGAAGAAATGCCTGGTTGAAGGCATGCCCGGATTTGTGCGCTACAATATGACCCAAAATCGGCATGCCGAGAAGAGAAAAATCGCCGATACAATCGAGCATTTTATGCCTTACAAATTCGTCATGCCAGCGCAGCCCCTGTGGGTTTAATACGCTATCCTTATCAATAACCACGGCGTTTTCCAATGACCCTCCACGGGCCAGGCCGTATCGTTTCAGGTATTCGATTTCATGGAGAAAACCGAATGTTCTGGCTTTGCTTATTTCATTTTCAAAGACTTGTTCTGAAAGATCTATTGTATAAGACTGCCTTTTGATCAGGGGATTGTTATATTCTATAGTGCATGTTATTTTAAAACCGGACGACGGATACACTCCCACGGATTTCCCGTCTTCTTTCAACTCGATGGGCTCTTTGACCACAAAAAAACACCGGGGGTGGGTCTGTTCCTTTATGCCTGCATTCCTTATCATTTGGGTAAATTGATCAGCGCTTCCATCCATTATCGGCATTTCGTAGGCATCAAGCTCTACAATGGCATTGTCGATTGAAAATCCTGCAAAGCCGGCCATAAGGTGTTCGATTGTTGAAATGATAACGCCATTATGCCCGATGACGGTTGCAAGGCTTGTATCCACGACCATATTGAAACGGGCTGGAATTACCGGG
>JAFDHS010000423.1 GCA_019308655.1 Deltaproteobacteria bacterium | reverse complement strand
TCCATGGATGATGATAATGAAAATTTTGTGCTGCCTGTCAACCGGCTGTTCAACGAATATGTCGAAAAGCTCGATTCCTATGACTCCCAAATGGTCCTGACGGCAGCTAAGGAACTGGCCTCTGTCGGATTACTCGAAATGTTGAAGGGACCGGCACCGGAACTGCGGCTTACCCAAAAAGGTGCTAACCTGATTTTTTAAATTTTTTCCTTCCCTGGCCCCTCCCCCCCCTCTTTATGGGGAGGGGCAGAACAGGTCCCGCTTTTTTCCCGAGCTGATGTCAGATTTTTCTTGAAATAAGCCAATATGTTATTCCAAGAGCTAACACCACTGCACCGGTACCCGCTACAAATGGCGGCGTGATCTTCTCAAAATCAAAGACGATAACTTTACGTGAAATAGCCATCAGCGCCGTGGCAACGACCAGCCGGACCGGAATTACGTCGGCTTTTAAATAGAGCGTTATGTTTATAAAAATTTCTATGGCTATCAATACGGCAAGAAATGCACCAAATGTTGCAAGAATATCATTGATACTTAAAAGTAAAAAAGGAGGGGCAATAAGGCGCTTATACAAAACATAAACGACATCGCCGATTCCCCACACGATGACCAGTACCATTAAAACCGCCAACACCATTACGGCCATTCGTATAATACGATGCAGTAATCCAATAAAAGGGTCTTCGTGTTCCTTGGTTAGTTCATGACCCGGCTCGATAAGATGATTTTTTTCGTTTTCCATATTCCTTACATATCCCCTTCAAACTAACCCTTTTTTTATACATCACATTTTTCAGGCAGACAGCTTTTGAATGACTTTGGGATCTTGCTGCAATATCCGCATGATCGAAGCGTCAAATGCCCGTTTAGAAACGGAGATTAAATAAATTGCATAAGTTACCGAAGAGGGATATTGACAAAACCCCGGATAAATTCAAGATATTCCCGGCGGCGGCCGGTATGCCTTATCACCGAACGATAGATCGTACCCGAACGATAGATCGTACCCATGACCTTTGACAGATCTTCCGATGAACAATTTTTCAGGTCTTTTTCTATGGTTTGATCTAAAAATCTGAATCCTTGTTCTTCCAAATCGTTTTGATAGGATATTTCTTTGTCATTAAAAGCATATTTGTCCAAAAGCAATTCCATGATTCCAAGAACAAGCTTGTCATCAAGTGCTCTGTTGTGCCCTTCGTCAAATTGGCAGATGGCTGTTTCAATGAGTTCTGCGATATTCTGGAGCTCCCTGTCGTTTGAAACCCTGGAAAGAGAAAAATGAGGGAGCTGCTTGTAATTTCGGACTACTTTTGAATCCTTAAAAAAAGAACATCCTTCGCATTTGTCACCCGCTCGTATCTGACCACAGCACAGGCTGCAAATAAAGGCATCTTGTATAAGACATTTTCTTTTTCCCTTTCGGGAATCACACACCGGGCATTTTGCCATATTTCATCTCCGTTACTTTTAATTAAGGGTTTGATTATTATAATCAATTTTCTACTATATCATCTTCAATTATTTTTTACAGCCATAAAAAATATCGGATACTCACCTACCCCGTTTTCCTTTAAAGCGGTCATAAAAAAGAGAAAGTTTTGCATTGATCTTTCCCTTAAAAAGGGATAGTATTATATTTATATGAAACACATACTTTCACAATTAATTGATGACTTCCATGAGCGAAAGCTCCCGGATCCGGTACCCAGAGATAAAGGGTTTGCCGAAATAAAAGGTAAAGCTGATGTTGTTATAGGTATGAGAAGGTCCGGGAAAACCTGGTTTTGTTATCAGAAAATCAAGGATTTGCTTGATTCAGGCATAAAAAAAGAACAAATACTTTATTTGAACTTTGAAGATGACCGGCTGCTTGGTTTTGAAGTGAATAATTTCCAGGACATTCTGAATATCTATTTTGGAAAATACCCTGAATACAAGAATACCATGTGTTATTTCTTTTTTGATGAGATACAGAGGGTTTCCCAATGGGAATCGTTTATAAGGAGATTGCTGGACACTGAAAATGTTCAGGTCTTCATTACCGGTTCATCATCAAAACTGCTTGGTTCCGAAATAGCTACCAGTTTGAGAGGCCGTTCTTTTCCGGTAGAAATTTTTCCTTTCAGCTTTCAGGAATACTTGAAATACCATGGGTTGTTTTCAGACAAGCCCAAAACATTCGGGTTAAAAAATGTCTCTGTTTTACGTAAAGCTGTAAAAAACTATCTTGAAAT
>JAFDHS010000422.1 GCA_019308655.1 Deltaproteobacteria bacterium | reverse complement strand
AGTATAAATTGTTTTTCCAGTTCTTCACTGGGCAGACGGAAGGTCACGTTCATTAATGAACGGCTGTCCGGCTCGGCGGTCGCCCTGTAATAGCCACTCGCATCAATGAAATCGTAGAGAAACCGACCCTTTTCCAAATTCAAGGCTTCCATCTTGTCCAGTCCGCCGATCGTCTCTTCCAGCCATTTCATTACCAGTTGAAGCACGTAAATGGCAAAACACGGCGGAGTATTATACATTGAATTTTTGGATGCATAGGTGGTGTACTTCATCATTGTCGGCAGATTATCCGGCACTTTTTTCAACATATCATCCCGAACAATCACCATACACACACCGGCAGGCCCGATATTCTTTTGAGCCCCGGCATATATAAGCCCGAATTTTTCCACATCCATAGGTCGGCTCATCATATCCGAAGACATGTCCGCAACAATGGGTACCCCTTTGGTATCCGGGAAAGAGGC
Source organism: Deltaproteobacteria bacterium (assembly GCA_019308655.1). Classification (GTDB taxonomy): domain Bacteria; phylum Desulfobacterota; class Desulfobacteria; order Desulfobacterales; family JAFDHS01; genus JAFDHS01. The sequence goes on along the minus strand of JAFDHS010000422.1, from coordinate 1,803 downwards.
CCATTGGGTCCCTTTTATAGTGTTGTTGGATGCAATATGCACATAAGCGGCATCCTCATTAAATGGTATATTTTTAGGAATATAACAAAAATTTTTATCTTCGGAAGATGCAACCACATTGATGGACTTTCCCAGTATCTGTGCTTCCTTGATGGCTTTCGCGGACCATGTTCCTGTATTGACATAATCGGCTGATTGGCCGTCAGCCAGAAAATTCATGGGAATCAGAGCAAACTGCATGCTGGCGCCACCCTGGAGAAAAAGCACATGGTATCTGTCATCAAGCTTTAAAAGCCGTTTTGTTCTTTCAACGGCATCATTGATTATTTCATCAAATAACGTTGATCGGTGGCTTATCTCGGTCACCGACATGCCGCATCCCTTATAGTTCAAAAATGAGTCCCTGATTTCTTCAAGAACACTCAGGGGCAGGGCTGCCGGGCCCGCATTAAAATTATGGATTCTATTCTCGTTCATTTATTTCCTCCGTTTATATTTTGTAATCAATCCTTATTGGCTTTAACAAAACAATATTTTGTGCAGATAGATTATTTTTATAAACCCTTGTGTGGTAAAGCATCAGTGCCATTGACAAATTACCGTTACTTGGCTTAAGGCTTCTGTTATAATTTGCCGGGTAAAAATCCAACTCAAAACATATCATGGAGAATTATTATGAATATATATCGTTACCCATCCGAATCCGCCGAGGTAAGAATCAGTGCCATCGAAAACAGAGGCCTTGTCTTTAAAGATGAGGACTATGCCAATGTTAAACATATACTCGAAGAGGTAAGAGAAAACAAAGATACCGCGCTTATTAAATACATAAACCGTTTTGATTCACCGGATTTGACAAAAGAATCACTCCAAGTAACGGACAAAGAGTTTGAGGCTGCGGAAAAAAACGTGGAAAAAGGATTCATGCAGTCTTTAAAGCGCGCCGTTTCTCAGATTGAGACTTTTCACCGGCAACAGTTGAGCAAATCATGGATTAAGACCGACAGGCCCGGTACGTTTCTCGGCCAACTGGTCAATCCCGTGGACGCAGCCGGCATTTATGTGCCCGGAGGAAAAGGCGGCAACACCCCCCTTGTCTCTTCCGTTCTGATGGGCGCCATCCCTGCCGCAATCGCTGGTGTCCGGCAAATAGCCATGGTAACTCCCTCAAGAAAAGACGGAAGCATCAATCCGCATCTTCTGGTTGCCGCAAAAAAGGTCGGGGTCAATGCCGTATACAAGGTGGGAAGCGCCTGGGCAATTGCCGCTTTAGCATACGGTACCGAAACCATACCCAAAGTGGATGTTATCGTCGGTCCCGGTAATATTTATGTTACTCTTGCCAAAAAAATTGTAGCCGGTACGGTAGGAATCGATATGACAGCCGGTCCCAGCGAAATTCTTATAATTGCTGACGATACCGCCAATCCGGAATTTACCGCGGCAGACCTCCTCTCCCAGGCAGAGCATGACCCCCTGGCTTCGGCAATCCTTGTCACCACATCTCAACAAACAGCAGAGACCGTTAAAGGTGCGGTAAAAGAGCAGATCAAGTCCCTTGGACGTAAAGAAATTGCCGAAGAATCCCTGGAAAAATACGGAGCGATTCTGGTTGTACCTGATCTTGAGGTAGCCATAGAAGTTGCAAACAAAATAGCACCGGAACATCTGGAGCTTCAAATCAAAGATCCTTTTGAGTATATGGGACGGATCCGAAACGCCGGCGCCATATTTATGGGCCATTACACGCCGGAACCCGTAGGAGATTACATTGCCGGACCCAACCACGTCCTCCCCACGGCA
>JAFDHS010000046.1 GCA_019308655.1 Deltaproteobacteria bacterium | reverse complement strand
CGTGGTTAGTGTGCCCAAAGGGGCTAAGGTGCTACAACCGCTAAAGGTGACGGATCCCGAGACCGAGAGACTGGCAGTTGCCACCAATACCGGCTGTTTAATGGTATTCTCATTATCGGAATTGCCCTTGTTAAGTAAAGGGAAGGGATTGAAAATGATTAACATACTTTCAGCCAAAGCGGCTGATCGTGAAGAATATGTTATCGGAGCCGCCGTGCTGGGCTTGGAATCCACGTTGGTCCTGCATGCCGGTCAGCGACACAAGGCGCTGAAAGGCAAAGATTTGGATCATTACTTGAATAAGCGTGGGAGACGAGGCCGCAAGTTGCCGTTTGCGTTTCAAAAAGTGGAACGTATCGAAGTGTGGGACTGATTTCTCACAAGAATGTGCTTGTTAACCACAAAGTAACAGAGCCATAATGCTTTCACAACTTATCTTCTCAGAGATGCCTTGGAGAATACATATTTGGGTATTTCTACATCGAACTCGACGGAATCGATGATAAATTTCGTTCCTGATCCTTTGAGCATCACATCTTTGAAGGTCATCTTCTTCGGATACCAGCGGTCCTCTATTTTAAACACCTCATTGATCACAAACGTCTTCAGCAGGTTGCCCCTTTTGGCAAAGCGGTTTTCCTGAAGAGGAAGGTACCTATCCTTATCGATCCAGATTTTCCGCCTGTAATAGGCCACATTCTCTTTTTTGGCCGTCAGGTCCAGGAGATAACAGTCTCGCCCCTGAACACGCTCCACCCCAACCAGCTTTGCATCATAGATATTACTCAACTTCGGGTCTTCCATGTAGTCTTCATAGGACACGTCGGACCCCATGAGCGACCGTCTTAGCATGTGACCGGCGATCTTTATCGTCCGGTCCGTTGCAGGCGAGTAGATCCAGAGCTGATCTTGCAATTTCAGCATTTTTGTCCCTTTCTCACGAGGGGGGGAGAGGTATTCGGTAAAGGCCTTTTCCACACCCTGTACCCACGATCGGGCCTGCAATGTACGCGTGCCCCGCCGTCCCTCAATGATCATGGTGCTGGTCACCCGCCGGTTCCTGGCAACCATGTTGCCGTCTACCCTCTCCAGGATAGCTTTTCCGGTCAGCTCTTCGGCGTGCAGGGACCCGGCGGATATCAGCAGTACAAAAATTATGATCCTTTTCATGCTTCCAGCTCCTTGAACAGTTGTGATGTCTGCCTCCTGTAGATACCGATTCCGGCGAACATCGTTCCGATTACCGAGGCGCCCAGACCGGGGATGAAACCGATGACGTAGCTCCACCCGGTTACCCGTGTTCGGATGACGTTCGACATCAGAATTGTCGATTTTTGCATCAGGTTGCCGAAATCGATCCCCACGTACTGGAGATAATAGGTGATGGCCAGCCCTGCCAGTGTCCCCAGCAATGATCCGATAAACCCGGTGATGATCGACTCTAAGATCATTCTGCGGTAGATGGTTCCTTTGGGTTCACCCAAGGCGAGACGGACCCCGATTTCGCCGTAACGCCGAAGGCCGTTCATAAGCCCGGAATTCCATAAGACGATCGACATGGCCATCACAAAAATGGTCACGATGATTGCTCCGAAGGTATTGGCCAGATCGAGATATTCTCTGAGCCCGTACTGATCTACAAGTGAAAGCATAATCGGAGCAAATTCATCCTTGTCTTGCTCAAATCTTTTGTTAAACTGTTTTGTCAATGCTGTCATGGCATTATTATCATAATGCATCTCCTTTGAATAGCCGACGATCTCTCCTGCGCCATCTGCCATGTCAAGGGCAAAACGAACGTCTTCGATATCGGCAATGACAGCCCCCCTGTCCAGGGCCGCAATGCCGAACCGGACGGTTCCGGCAACGGTGAAATTGTGCATCGCCAATCCACCGTTCATGGTGGAGCCGATCAAAGTAGCTGTCTCCCCGATCTTTACTCCCAGTCTATGGGCAAACGCTTCGCTGATCAGAATATCGCCCGCCTTTTGAAAAAGCTTGCCGCGGACAAGGGCGTTTTTGAGGTTGAGTATTTCCGGCTCCGGCGAATCAGGGCCCAGCAGGTCGACAGCCAGTCCCGCAACCGGGGCCTGCTCCCGCGTTTCCCCCTTTTCGTCGGGGATGTCAAGAAGTCCGCCGAAGCGGATTCGCGGCATCCATGTTATGCCTTTTTCGCTTGCTCTCAGATCGTCCATGAGTTTGCCGACTCCCAGGAGAGCCAAGTCGTTGGGCATCTGGTCCGACAGATTGTTATATGCCCGGGTCATGATCTTTACATGGCCTGTATCGAATCTGGCGGTGGAACTGATCAGATCATCCATTGCCCCCTTGATCCAGCCGTAGAGAAAGACGCAGAGGAAGGCGCCTGCCGCCACGATCAGTACCGGTGAAAGGCTTCTGGAACGGTCCCGAATCAACCCTTTCAACAAAAACCGTATCATGACATCTTGCCCCTTAATGCATCTGTGGGTTTCATCTTTAAAATCCTGCGGGTCGGCAGAAAACTGACGATTGTCACCGTGAGAGAAACAATGAAAACAGTTCCCACAATGAGTCCCACTGAATAGAAGGGGAAAAGTTTTGGCGGTATGGCAAAGCCGAACTCCTCTGTTACCTCCGGCAGTGTTATCCCCCTTTGGGCGGTGAATACCAGAAGAGGGATACCGTAGATCGCGCCCACCGCCATGGCAAGGATTCCGTTCATCGCCCCCTCCAGCGTAAAGAGGAGGATGACGCTGCCGCGGCTCATACCCAGTGCCATGAGCGTTCCGATCTCTTTCCGGCGGTTGAATATGGCCAGTACTTGGGTATCGAATATGGCCAGCATGGCGAGGAACAGAAGAACGGCATAGAGGATGGCTGCGCCCACCCTTTTACCCCGCACCATTTCGATGATGTCACGCATCAGGAAATCAGGTTCTTTGAACTTCCATTCCGGCAGGTCCTGGATTGAAACGACATCCCGGCCGACGACAATCAGCGTCGCCTCATTTTCGAGTTGCACCATCTTCTGTAATGCTTCAAGGGGAACCCAGAGTTGTCCCTTGTCAACAGCCGTCGCCGGCGTATCCATAATCGCAACGATCTTTCCCTCCAGAGCGTCGAAGGTGCCTTTGGCGTCCCGCCAGCGGATCGTTATATAATCGTCGATTTTCATGGCAATACGCTTTGCCATCCGCTTTCCAATGAGCACCGGCAAGGCTTCTTTGTCATTTTTCAGATGATGGGAGGGGATTTTGAGAACGGTCTGGCTGAGATCGATGCCCTTGAGGAGCACCGAATGGAGCCTCGCTTCAGGGTAGATCGCCGCCTGCCGGATGAGAATCGGTGTCGCTTTTCCTTTGCTGATGAGTTCACTCAGCTCCGCCGGTATCCTGCCGTGAGCATCGTCATAGGAGAGAATGTCCAGGGGATCGTAGTTTCGATGCCAGTACTGACCGCCACCGACCTCGTAATCAATCATTGCCTGGCTTCCGTGCCGCAGCATGCCGATAAAGATCCCCTGGTGCCAGATGATGAGAACATAGGCAAGGGAGAGAACCGCCACGTTAAGCCATGTTCTGAGCCCTTTACCCACTACATTTCGATATGCTAGTCTCAATGCCGGCATGGGTTGCCTCTTTCCTGATTGACTATCTCGTCCTTAACGACCTGGCCGTCGACAAGATGGATTTTCCTTCTTAAGTATCGGATGACTTTCTCATCATGGGTGGCAAAGATAAACGTCGTATTGATCTCCCGGTTCAGTTTCACCATCATTTCCAGTATGTTGAAGGAATTTTCGGCATCGAGGTTCGCTGTCGGTTCATCGGCAAGTACCAATTGCGGCAGTTTGACGATGGCGCGGGCGACAGCAACACGTTGCGACTCACCGCCGGAGAGCTGGGCCGGTCTCGAGTCAGCCTTGTCGGCAATTCCCAGCCAGTCAAGGGCGTCCATTACCTTCTTCTTCCGCTTTGCCTCGGGCATCTCTATGAGCAGAAGCGGAAACTCCACGTTCTCATAGGCTGTATACAGGAGGAGAAGATTGTATGTCTGGAAGATAAATCCGATATGATTGCGTCGGAGCCTTGCTGCCTCGACATGAGACAGTTCTTCAATCTTCTTGTCCAGTACGGTAACGCTTCCCTGGGAGGGGACATCAAGGGAGCCGATGATGTTGAGAAGGGTCGTTTTCCCCGAACCGCTGGGGCCGATGAGTCCGCAGAATTCACCTCTTTGGAATTCGAGGTTGATATCTTTCAGTGCGGTAAGCTTTCTCAGCCCCATGGGATAGCACTTCAGCAAATTCCTGGTTTTTACCAATATCATCTCTTTATCTACTTAATCCTCCCTAAACCGGATACACCGGAAAAGTGAGCTAAAGTGATCTAAAGTTTAAAGTGAGCTAAAGTTAAGGAGTCGCTTCGCTCCGTCTTTATTATATATAAAACCCTTTGCACTTCTTTGCGCTCTTTGCGGTTAATTTTTTTCTACCGCCAAGAACGAAAAGAATCGCAAAGGGGAATAAAATTGATAGAATACCTCAACTTTAGGCACTTTAGATCACTTTAGTCACTTTAAACTTTTTTTGATTTTTCTACTATCAAAAGCACAAAATTTAAGATTGATGAGATTAATGGTTATACGTCAGCATGATCTGTATGCCGTCTCCGCTGAACATCTTCTGTTCGTCAGACCGGCTCAAAAAGGCGCTGATGTTGATCTTCCAGTTGTCGTAGGTCCGCTGCCAGTCGAAAAAGGGGTAGAATTTTTCTTCTTTCCAGTCATAAAGACCGATAAAGGTTATGCTGTCCAGCAGGGTGGCATTGAAATCCGCCGTCACTGCGGACAGTCTATATTGATTGGTTTGTTCGCCAAATTCCGGTCCTGTTGATTGGATGAAATGTTCATACAGGATATGTATCCCCGGCCCGATGTCAAAGGTGTAGTCAGTGCCCACGGTAAAGAACTCTTCCCAGTGGGATTCATCTGAATCAATCCTGATTTTACCGACCGACACCTCAAACCAGAGTCCGATTCCAATGTCCCAACTGCCGTCAATGGCGTAGCGGTTTTCCATACCATCATCCATGGGAGATGTCATCTTCCTGTTCCACTCAGCAGGATCGATATGCCGGCGATGATACGTTACGGCCACCTCGCCTCTGGGTACGGGATATTGAAAACGCCCGCCCAGTTCCGTTTTGTCCTTATCGGTTGCAAACTCCTCCAGCCCTTTAGGGTCATCATTGGCATAAAGTCCCCAGAGCCATATGTTGGCGTTGTTGAGGAAATAGTAACGGCAAAGCAGTCCATATACCCCGTCCGTCAGCGCCAGAGGGTCTCGGGGATCGAGCCGGTCGAACCACATCAACGCCCGGAGGATTTTTGCAGATCCGAAACTTATTTTCTGAAGGCCAAGGCGCACTTCCCACTGCTCCGACTGATAGCGAAGCCATAAACGGTAGGCATCGATATCGGCATTATCGTCCAGGTCTGAAAGCCCATTGAGATCGGCCATGGTGTGTGCATTGACCGAGATTTCGACATCGATACTCTTTGCTTCGGAAATGGGGCGTAATATTCTGAGTTCCGGTATGTACTTCATACCTAAGCCATTTTTATCGGCGATAGAAGCCCAGACCGATGCCTGACCGGCAAATAAGGTTTCTTCTGCCCAGGCATCACTACCGGTCGGGGATGTTACAATTACGATAAACGCCAATAAAAAAATGGCTTTCACGTCTTATCTCTTTAACTACACCTCTTGTAAAAACACCAATGCCGAATTTCCGGCAGGTTAATTGGGTAAAATGGGGGCCAAGATTTATCGCCGCTTATACGAATGTAAAAAAGTCGAAGGAGTTTTGATTTTTGCATCGCTTATTTTAAATTAAGCAATATAGATGCCAATGGCGTAAGATGTCATTATCTATTTCTAATTCATAATCTATAGCTGAATATGCTTAAAGGGCGTGTTTTTTTATTTTGCGGCGAATAGGGAAAGTAGAACTTGTTTTGTGAAAATGAGGCAACTATTAAATAAAAATTATGTAATTTATTTCACAAAAAAGAGAAAAAAAGTAAAGGAACGCATATGCACTGCCGGATTTTATTTGGGATTGTCAGAAAATGTGTTATAAAAATTTTTTAAATGCGTTATGAACGGATTTAACGATGTGAATGACCCCTGAAAGCGGAATACTTGAGGACTATCAAAATGATACCTGTCCATGAACTTCTGAACAGGATTCGATGGGATAAAGATTTCGGAAAAGGCAGTTTTGAAATAGGTTTCTTTGATCGGTCTGAGGGCAATATCATTGTGGTGCCCTTTGAAGAAGTTTATTTTAAGAAAGGTGATCAGTTTTCTTTTGAAGTGATTGACCCTGAAGGTGAGACCCATTCGGTTCCGTTTCATCGCATAAAAGAAATTTACAAGAATGGTAAACTGATTTGGCATAGAGAGCATTGACCATTGACCCCACCTTCCATTTCGGATTGTTATGAAAATACACGAATTTTAAAATGAAGACACTCTCTCAGGGAGATTTTGGATGAATATACTGATGGCGGCGGCTGAAAACGGTGGGCTTGACGGCGGCAAGGTGGGGGGAATCGGCGATGTCATCAGGGATGTCCCACCTGCAATTGCCGCCCGGAACTGTGAAGTTAAGGTCGTTACGCCTTCTTATGGTTTTCTTCATAAGCCGGCCGGTTCCCGGCATATGAGTTCCGTCTTTTTTTCATTTGCCGGCCATGACCACCGAGCTGAGATTTACGAAGTTCAAGGTAAGGCCCCCTGTTACCATGTGAAGCATTTTGTTGTTGATCATCCGTTTTTCAGTTCGTATTGTAATCGCCGGGGTTGTTATCGTATCTACGTTAACGATCCACCCGAAAGGCCGTTTGCGACCGATGCCGCCAAGTATGCACTCTTTTGCATGGCCCTGACAAAAGCCGTTCTGACAAAAGCCGTTGTGCAGAACCTTTTCGGCCATCTTGACTGCATACATCTACATGACTGGCATACGGCTTTTTTTTTGATTCTTCGTCGTTTCCATGAAGACTGTGCAGTACTTGAAAAAATCCGTACCGTATACACCATACACAATCTGGCGTTTCAAGGTATCCGTCCGTTTCAAGGGACTGATTCTTCTTTAGAGGCATGGTTCCCAAACTTGAAATACCGCCGGTCCGATATTATGGATCCAAGGTGGACGGACTGTATCAATCCCATGGCTGCGGGCATTCGATTGGCTGATACGGTCCATACGGTTTCACCATCATATGCTGAAGAAATACTGAACCCCAGTGACAAACCGCGTTGCTACGGCGGTGAAGGACTTGAGGGCGACCTCAGGTCTGCCAGGAAAGAAGGCCGGTTTTATGGTATTCTGAACGGGTGTGATTATCCGCAAAAGCGTGTTGCCGCCGGACTTGATTTTCCCGAGTTGTTGAAATTTCTAAAGTCAAAGCTTGTTAACTGGGCCGGGGCCGAAGAGACGCTTTCTCCTTCTCATTTTGTGGCTTACGCGCGATTGACGGCACTGGGTTCCCTGTCTTGCCGTCCTGATATGATCGTTACCAGCGTGAGCCGGGTTGCGGAACAAAAGATATTTTTGATGCAAGAGCCCGGTTTATGCTTTGAATCAGGCCTTAAAGGGATACTGGAAAGTCTGGGTGACCATGGAATTTACATACTGCTCGGCACCGGAGAGAAACAGTACGAACATTTTTTGACCCAAATGAGTTCACGATTCGAGAACTTTATCTTTATGAACGGTTATTCGGATGATTGCGCAAGCTCCTTGTATGCAACCGGCGATCTTTTTCTTATGCCGAGTTCCTTTGAACCCTGCGGCATCAGTCAGATGCTGGCCATGCGGGACGGACAGCCCTGTCTGGT
>JAFDHS010000421.1 GCA_019308655.1 Deltaproteobacteria bacterium | reverse complement strand
AGCCTTAATTTCAGGATCCGTCATCATTTGAGAAACCATGGAATCATCACCTGACAGTATACAGTAATCAGGCCCGCAACATGCTCTTGTGCGTTTCATATTTTCAATATTTCCTGTGGCGTCCTTGACCGTGTTTACATTTTTAAATTCTTTGGAAAGAAGGGCGAGATCCTCGGGGAACATTTGGGTGCCGGTTCGGCCGGGGATAATATAGGGAATGATTGTAATATCCGGAAAACCTTTCGCAACAGGTTCTATGTATTCCCTGCGGATTTCAAGGGAGCTGGGTCCATTGTAATACGGATCGACAAGTAAAACCGCGTCAACTCCGCACTCTGCGGCATGTTTCGTACCTTCCAGGGTCTCCTTTGTATTATTGCTTCCGGTTCCTGCTATGCAGAGACATTTATCCTTGGTTTTCGCAGCGACATCTTCAATAACCCGGTTATGTTCATCCCATGCTAAAGTGGGGCTTTCTCCTGTGGTCCCTACCGCCAGAATCCCGGTGATTCCGTTTTCCATCTGGAAATCCACAAGCCTGCCCAGTCCATCATAGTCAACAGCATCATCATTAAACGGGGTTACAATTGCGGTGTAACATCCTGTCTTCATAAAGGCCCTCCTCTTAAAAAAGATGATTGCTCAAAACAGCTAATAGCTTTAAAATATTAAAATTTATAATATTAGCAAAGTCTGAGTTATTTTTAAACCGTTTTTTTTCTTCTGCTGATCGAGCACATAGACCATCTCGTTTTTGCTTGACAAGAAAGTTGCCGGCATATTATTTAATTAAGTTTTCAAAAGGGGTTTTTGAGTTTTGATTAAATCAGAATCAGATTCCTCCGCAAGTCAATCAGCTCGACGGAATTTTTGATTCAGTCGAGGTCTCCTGCAGCGTTTATGATGAAATAAAATATTTAGAAGGGAAATTATCATGGAGAAAGCAAAAAGTGCAGAAGAATATATAGCAAATCAAAGGGCTTCCATCGTTTCCAACCCTGAATGCAGTGCATCCCGTTACAATCTTGCCGTCGCCTTGATGGGTCAAAAAAAATATGACGAAGCCGAAGCCGAACTTCGTGAAGCGATTGAGATCAGTCCAAACCATGCTGAAGCCTATGTGCAGTTAGGAGGAATCTGTCTCCAGCGCGGGGACCTTGACGGCTGTCTGAAATACAACGAACTGGCGACCTTGACGGCTGTCTGAAATACAACGAACTGGCTGTCAAGGTAAAGGCCGGGTTTTCCATAGGACATGGAAATATCGGATTTGTGCAACTTCAGAAGGGAAATATAGACAAAGCCATCAAAGCCTTTCAAAAGGCCATTGTATATAATACCAAGTTTATTCAGGCCTATACATCTCTGGCCACTGCCTATTTAATGAAAGGTCTGGTAGATGAGAGCATAGAGACGTGTCTGAAGGCAATAGAGATTGAGCCCAATTTCCCGATCAGTTACAACAACCTGGCCATAGCCTATATGGAAAAGGGTGAATACGACAAAGCCATTGAAAATTGTGACAAGGCAACCGAGCTTGAATATGAAGTGGCCCCTGAAATATTAAAAGAGCTTGAGAGCCACAGATAAATGCCAATCGCACCGCAATTTGAATATTTTTTGTCCAACACCATAAATGCTGTTGATGAACATAGCAGAATCTGGAACTGTCCCCTGCCCATGCACCGGAAAATGTCTCGGAAAACGGCCGGTACATTTGTCAGCTATGGAGAATATTTTTCCGCTATTCGTTCCTTTCTGGCAAAAGACAACTTTCATACCATTGCATCGGCAATTTCCAGACAAATCAAAGCGCCTGTAAGACCTGAAGACGTAAAAAAAATTTGCGTTTACCTGGAAAAGCACGGTGAATTCTATCACCCGGCCAGAGTGGAGACCTTTGTACACGGAACCGGCATCTCATTTGTATTAAACGTCGCCATATCCGATGCCGGTAAAAACTGCATAAAAAGGGAATACCGATCTTTAGAAAAACTCAATGAAGAATTTCCGTTTTCATTTATACCTGAAATTTACGGCAAAAATGAAGTCCATACAAGTTTTCATTTATACCTGAAATTTACGGCAAAAATGAAGTCCATACAAAAGATAATCATAAATTGCTTATGTTTATGGGAGAGTGGTTTGAAAGATTCCATGAATTCCACATATCCTCAGACCCGATAAATAATCCCCCTCCAAAAAACAAAACAGATCAAAACCAAAAGATAATTGTCTGGGACACTGTAAAGGACAACTTCTATCTATCAAAAAAACAGACCTTGGAACTTTACAGGCAGGCAGCCATGATTCTGACCTGCTATTACAATATGGAAACTTTTGAACAAATATTCCCCTGGCATCATGCCGCCGGGGATTTTATTTTAAGGCTTCAGGACGATAAGATCGATTTAAAACTCATAACCGTCAGACAGTACGCACCTGTTATTGAGAACAAAGAGATGGACAAACAAGCCGGGGATACGGGTTCGATATTGGAAGCGCTGTTGATTTTTTTTCTCAATCTTTCCCTAAGGATGCGCATTGACAGGATAGACGGTGTAGGAGAAATGGCATGGGCTGATGATATTGCCGTTCAAGGAACCATAGATGGATTTTTTAAAGGTCTGGATCAAAAACCCCTCCCCGCTTCAATTCCCAAGCCTTTTTCAGACTTTTTCCGGACCTATCTTTTATCCTTTTGGACGGAATCGGATCTGTATGAATTATCAAGCACCATGGTAAACGCATGCAATCCGAAAGCCCCTGATCTTTCCGTAATAAAACAAAATCTGAAAAAACATATACAAACCCTGTATCACTCTATAAATTTAATGGTTGACAAAACTTCTTAACGCTGTGAAACAAAACCTTTTTTATTGACAAACAATAAGATACATCTTATA
>JAFDHS010000045.1 GCA_019308655.1 Deltaproteobacteria bacterium | reverse complement strand
GACTATGCCATCCCGATTCGAATCGGAGTCAACGCCGGTTCCCTTGAAAAGGACATACTGGAAAAACATAACGGCGTAACCGCTGAAGCGATGGTTGAAAGTGCCTTTCGCCACATTAACATATTAAGGTCATTTGATTTTGACAGAATAAAGATCTCCATTAAGGCATCCGACGTACCACGAACCATAGAGGCTTATCGTCTTCTTTCATCAAAAACAGACCTTCCCCTTCATGTGGGCGTGACGGAAGCAGGAGGGCTTTATCCTGGAATCGTCAAGTCTTCCCTGGGCATAGGAATGCTCCTTGCCGAAGGTATTGGTGATACGATTCGGGTCTCTCTGACCCGAGATCCGGTCGAAGAGGTTCGGGTCGGGTTCGAAATTCTGAAATCTCTTCAAATTCGGCGTCATGGCCCTGAAATTATATCATGTCCGACTTGCGGCCGTTGTAATATCAATCTGTTTGATATTGCAGAACGTGTGGAAAAAGCCTTGTTATCAAACCGGTTACCCATTAAAATCGCGATTATGGGCTGCATCGTAAACGGTCCCGGAGAAGCCAGAGAAGCTGATATAGGAATTGCCGGAGGCGACGGCACCGGAATTCTTTTTAAAAAGGGAAAAGTCGTTAAAAAATTCCCCCAGGAAAACCTGGTCGAGGTTTTACTGGGGGAAATTGAAAAATATGAACAACAAACAAAAAAGGGTTAATATGGCAAAACAGGCAAAAAAAGCAATAACGCCGACACGATCCGAAGATTATCCGGAATGGTATCAACAGGTCATCAAGGCGTCGGATATAGCGGAACAATCACCGGTAAGAGGCTGCATGGTGATCAAACCATGGGGATATGCCTTATGGGAAAATATCACGCGAAAACTCGACGACATGTTCAAGGAGACAGGGGTCAAGAATGCATATTTCCCTGTTTTCATTCCTTTGAGTTTCCTTGAAAAAGAGGCTGAACATGTAGAAGGCTTTGCAAAAGAGTGTGCCGTAGTTACCCACCACAAACTTGAGAAAGGACCTGATGGAGGCCTTGTCCCTGCAGGGAAACTCACGGAACCTTTGATTGTACGACCGACTTCCGAAACCATTATTGGAGATTCCTTTTCAAACTGGGTCGGCAGCTATCGTGATCTCCCGCTTCTCATAAACCAGTGGGCCAATGTGGTGCGATGGGAAATGCGTACCCGTATGTTTTTAAGGACCAGTGAATTTTTATGGCAGGAAGGCCATACCGTCCATGCCACTGAAAAGGAAGCCATGGAACGTACTGAAATGATGCTTGATATTTATGCAAAATTCGCTGAAGAATATCTGGCCATACCGGTAATCAAGGGAAAGAAAACAGCCGCAGAAAGATTCCCGGGTGCCGTCGAAACCATGTGTATCGAAGCCATGATGCAGGACAGAAAAGCCCTTCAGGCCGGCACCTCACATTTTCTGGGGCAAAATTTTGCAAAAGCCTCCGGAATCAAGTTTCAATCCGCCGAAGAAAAAGAAGAGACGGCATGGACAACTTCATGGGGAGTATCCACCCGCCTTATCGGCGGTCTTATAATGACCCACAGTGATGATGACGGTCTGGTACTTCCGCCAAGAGTCGCATCTTCTCATGTGGTTCTCCTGCCCATTATCCGAAAACCGGAAGACAGGCAGAAAATAATGGAATTTACGGACAATCTGGCAAAGGACCTGAGATCCCAATACTATCATGACCGGAAACTTGCGGTGGAAATCGACGACCGTGATATCGGCGGTGCAAGAGGATGGGATTGGATTAAAAAAGGGATACCCCTTCGTGTTGAAATCGGCCCAAGAGATATTGCTGAAAATTCCGTCTTTGTGGCAATGAGAAACAAGGACCACAAGGATAAAACATCCATAAAAAGAGATGATTTTGTTGCCGAAATAACACGTATTCTGGATAACATTCAAAAAGAACTTTTTGAACGCGCCTTGTCATTCAGAAAAGAACACACTATACTAATAAATAATAACAAAGCATTTTACGATTTTTTTACTCCGAAAAATGAGGAAAAACCCGAAATACACGGCGGTTTTGCCATGTCCTGCTGGTGCGGATCGGATGCATGTGAAGCCAAAATAAAAGAAGATCTTGCCGTTACCATCCGTTGTCTTCCTTTTAACACTGAAACCGAAACGGGCGAGTGTATCTGCTGTGGCAAGCCGGCAACTCAACGGGTTGTTTTTGCAAAAGCATATTGATTGATAAACTGAGGCGAAGTCATAAATGATTCGAATCAACGACATAGTTGACAAAATTGCCGAATATCATCCTGACGCGGATCTGGATATTATAGAGCGTGCCTATATCTATTCCGCCAAGGTTCATGAAGGACAGGTACGGCTCTCCGGAGAACCTTACCTGTCCCATCCTTTAGAGGTCGCCGGCATTCTGGCCGACATGAAACTGGATTCCGTCAGCATTGCAGCCGCACTTTTACATGACGTGATCGAAGACACCCCGGCCACTGAAGAAGACATCAAAGGAATGTTTGGTCCGGAAGTGGCTCATATCGTATCCGGTGTCAGCAAGTTGAGCGCACTGACCTTTGAAAGTTCACAAGCGCGTCAGGCGGAAAGTATCAGAAAAATGATCCTGGCAATGGCGGATGATATCCGGGTGATACTGATCAAACTGGCTGACCGTCTACACAACATGAGGACCCTGCAATTTCATAAAAAGGAAGATAAAAAAAGAAAAATTGCCCAAGAGACCCTTGACATCTATGCGCCGATTGCTTCACGTCTTGGAATCTACTGGATAAAAAAAGAACTGGAAGACATCTCTTTTAAGTATTTTTACCCTGAAGAATATACCCGAATTAAAAATCTGGTTAATAAGGATAAAGAAGAAACCGAAAAATATGTTGAAATCGTCAAAAGCCATATTAAGAAAGAGATGGATAATGCCGGCCTGAAATGCGAGGTTATGGGGAGATATAAACATTTTTACAGCATCTACCACAAGATGGTAACCCAGGATCTTGATTTTGAAGATGTCTACGACATTATTGCCTTCAGGATCATTCTCGATACCATACCCCAATGCTATGGAGCTTTAGGGATTCTACACTCCAAGTGGAAACCCATCTCCAAAAAAATAAAGGATTATATTGCCGTCCCAAAACCCAATATGTATCAGTCTCTCCACACAACCGTCTTCGGCCCCCTTGGTGAACGAATTGAGATCCAGATTCGTACCCATGAAATGGACCAGGTGGCCAAATCCGGTATTGCCGCACATTGGAGCTACAAAGAAGGGAAAAGCGCCGAGAGCCGAATGGGCAAGGCATTTGCCTGGATTCAAAACCTTGTGGAAAATCAGGAGATTTTCAAGGATCCGGATGAATTCATGGAAAATGTCCGCATCGATCTGTTCCCTGATGAAGTCTGCATCTTCACCCCTACAGGAGAGATAAAATCCCTTCCCAAGGGTGCAACTCCCGTGGATTTTGCTTATATGATTCACACAGAGGTAGGTAACCAGTGTATCGGCGCCAAGGTGAACGGACATATGGTGCCCCTGAGATATCAGTTGAAAACCGGAAACATTGTCGAAATTATAACATCAAGGGGTCATAATCCGAGTAAGGATTGGCTTAATTTTGTCCAGACGGTCAAGGCCCGTTCAAGAGTAAGACAATGGATCAAGATCCAGGCAAAAGAACGCAGCCTCACCCTTGGCCGTGAAATGTGTGAAAAGGCTTTCCGAAAACACCGCCTGAATTTTAATACCCTGTCAAAATCCGAAGACATGGAAGGGGTCGTAAAAACTTTTGGTTTTAAAACACTTGATGAACTGATTACCAGTGTGGGCTACGGCAAAATAACCCCGTTACAGATTATACGAAAAATAGTTCCAAAAGCGAAACCCGAAGCCAAAGAAGAGGAAGATGCCGGTCGTGACAAGGAAGTCGTCGAATGGGTACGGAAGAGAGATGAAACCGCAGGTGTTGTCGTAGAGGGAGTTGACGACATCCTTATACGATTTGGAAAATGCTGCCAGCCGGTCCCTGGAGACTCCATAACCGGTTATATTACCCGCGGGTATGGTGTTACCGTACACCGGAGAACTTGTGTAAATGCCTTAAAAATGGATCCGGCCAGACAGATCCAAGTAGAATGGAACCAAGAGGTTACAGAAAAATATCCCGTAAAAATCCGCGTTTGTTCATATGATAAGATGGGGTTGCTGGCTGAAATAACATCAAGTATCAGCAAAGCGGGAGCAAATATACTTCAAGCAAAAACAGAAACCCGGGACAACCAAATGGTCGATACATTTTTTACGATAACCGTTGAAAATACCGAGCATTTAAAAAAGGTCATATCGGCTATCAAGAAATTAAAACTGATTCAAAATGTAAAAAGATTAAAAGGTTAAGTCCCGGGCAAACAAGACCGGCCTAAAGCACTTTCAACAGGTTTTCTTAAGGGGCTTTGACCACAAGACCTGATTTTATGCAACTGGTACAAACCATCATTTTTTTAACCCTGCCTTTATAAACCGCCCGCACACTCTGAAGGTTCGGATTAAAACGACGTTTGGTCACATTATGTGCGTGACTCACATTATTGCCGACCATGGGTTTTTTCCTACATATTTCACACATCCTGGACATAATTTTTCCCCTTACTTACTTGATATATATAAATTCCTTTAGGATACTTCACACAGGTTCATTAGCAATCGAAAACGTAATTTTTTACACCAAAACAGCATATGTGTAAAGTATTTTTTAACCACTCTTTATTATTGTTTTTTTTCCGACTCTTGTTTTTTTAGCGCGGCTTCACATAAAAGAACATACTCTAATGCCTTTTTGTTAAACCCTACATCAGGATAGTCGGCAATAACATCTTTAAAACGATATAATGCAGCTTTGTAGTGCTTGGTTTTATAATTCCACTCACCAATTCTCAATACATATTCGGCAAGGCTTTTATTGGATTTTTTGACGTATTCTTCAGCCTTGTTTGCATATTCGCTTGTCGGGAAGTCTTTTATGAGGCGGTTGAAAGTTGCTTTTGCTTTTCTTGCCGACTCCTGGTCCCTGTCTGATGTGGAGAGGTTCACAAAATCACAGAGTCCCATCTGATAGACGACATAGGGTATCGCCTCATTACGTGGATGAAGGCTTTCAAATTCTTCATACGCACTAAAGGCCTCTTCATACTCTTTTAGTTGAAAGTGAGCATCTGCAATTTTAAGCTCGGCAAGCATGGCAAACTTGCTGAAGGGATACCAGTCTTTAAGTTTTTCAAAGGTTTTTATGCATTTTCCATAACTTTCGTCCTTGAAACAATTCATTCCCTCAACAGCAAGGGCCTGGGCGGACTTCTCTTCTTTGGGTGCAAACCATGAACACCCCGAACAGACAAACAATGCAATAAGACCTATGATAAAAAATCGGTTCATTTTTTCAAATTCTCAATATAGTGATTTGATGAAATTGCAGCGATCGCGCTGTCCCCAACAGCCGTTGCAACCTGACGCAAAGGGGTATCCCTGACATCACCCACGGCAAAGACTCCCGGAACGGACGTCTCCATATTTGAATCCACGAGGATAAAGCCGGCGTCATTCTTCTTAACGGCATCGCCTGTAAATTCGGCATTGGGCCGAATACCAATCCAGATAAAACATCCATCCACGGCAATTTCTCCGGATTCGCCCGTTTTTCCATTTTTAACCGAAATTTTCTCAACGCCGAACAAACCGTCAATGCCGGTTACCACCGAATCCCAAACAAATTCGATTTTGTCATTTGCAAATGCACGCTCCTGGAGAATCTGCGTAGCTCTGAGTTTATTCCTTCGGTGAATCAGATAAACCTTTTTTGCAAATTTAGTCAGAAAAAGACTCTCCTGAACGGCAGAATCGCCGCCACCCACGGCTGCAACCACCTTATCCCTGAAAAACGGTCCGTCACAGGTGGCGCAAAAAGAGACACCTTTGCCCAAATTGGCATCTTCACCCGGAACATTCAGCTTTTGTGGTGAAGCGCCTGTGGCGATAATAATGGCATGAGTGGAAATGACCCGGTCGCAGAATTTGATTTTTTTGACCGGTTGGGAAAGATCAAGGGAGGTTACGTCACCGCATTCAATGTTAAGACCGAATCGTTTGGCCTGTTCGGCCATCTTTTGGGCCAAATCACAGCCGGTCAATCCTTCCGGAAAGCCCGGATAATTTTCGATCCAGTCGGTAGCCAGAATCTGGCCGCCGGGTGCCATTTTTTCAATCAAAATGACGTTCAACTTGGCCCGTGCCGCATAAAGACCGGCGGTAAGCCCGGAAGGACCACCACCGATGATGACAAGATCGTAGTCAATATTTTGAGTCATCTGGATCCTTAAGAAATTTTGCTGATTGTTTCGTCAAGTTTTTCCCTGGCAGCCATTCCCACAATTTGATCCACAACTTTTCCATCCTTAAAAAAAACCAGCGTGGGGATGGATCTGACATTGTATTGCCCGGGTGAAACCGGATTTTCATCCACATTGCATTTTACAATCTTTATTTTATCACCAACCGCAGCAACAAGCTCATCTATGACAGGCGCCATCGCTCTGCACGGTCCGCACCATGGAGCCCAGAAATCAACCAGTACACCCTTATCCGCTTGTAAAACCTCAGCTTCAAAATTGCTGTCTTTAATCTCCAAAACGCCTTCCGCCATAATATTTTATCCTTTCTGTTTTAAGTGTTGTCTGCTTTTTCAGTAACAACTTATTTTTTTGCCACAAAAACACGAAGATATCGGAACCATTTTCTCTCAGACGATAAAAAAAATTATACTCGTTTTACGTCTTAGCAACTGAATAACTATGTTTTTAATTATAATTACAAGGTGAGAGGTTGTCAACCTTCGCAAAGGCCTCCCGGCAATTCTGATTTGGGCAAAGGCAGCGGCTAATGTTTTAGCCGTAAGGGCGGGCTTGGAGTCATCGATTTCCAGAGCAATTATTGTCAGGGTATCATCCATGGCTCAGATAATCTAATCCATGATAAACATGTACCATCCATACCACTGCAATAATAGGAACGAAAAGATTCAGCAATGG
>JAFDHS010000044.1 GCA_019308655.1 Deltaproteobacteria bacterium | reverse complement strand
CCATTTATCTTGCCAGAGCCTGCGAGACTTTAGACGGGCGGCTTGTTACCCTGGAAATCGAAAAGACCCTGGCAGCCAGGGCACGGGCCAATTTTCAAAGAGCAGGTCTTGAACACCGGATAGAAGTCATAGTGGGAGACGCCCTGGATGAAATGAGTGCCATGAACGGACCTTTTGATTTGATTTTTCTGGACATCGATAAGGAATTCTACCTTGATGTTTTAACACATTGCCGCCGACTTCTTAAAAAAGGAGGACTCCTTGTGGCCGACAATGTTGGATTTGAAGAAGCGGACAATTTCAACCGGGCAATATTTAATAGCCCTGAGTGGGAAACGGTTCACCTGCTTTCTTTTCTCCCCTTTCATTCACCTGAACACGATGGATTGTGTCTTGCCACTCGTATCTGAAGATATATCGGATTTTTTTGCGGGTCCTTTCCAGCAGAGCAGCAGGTTGGGCGCAATGAAATGTTTTACACTGCTTCTTGGGCTTTGTGGGGTAACTGGATAAGGAAAGGATATCTGCAAGTAGTTAATATTGCAGATATTGGCAAGATACCTCACGTTTTGGAGACAGCGATTTTGTAGAGTTACTCTCAATTAATCTGCAGTATTTAGAACAGGGATTAGACCACTAAATAAAGTGTCCATCTTATTTTTCTATCTAAGTACTATGGGTCGCAATATTCATTCTTTTTTATGCTCTCATAGGAGTTTGTCTCAAAATTCGATGGAGACAATGCCATATTACAACAAATCTAAAATAAGCTTGGTCTTTAAGAAAAAAACTTCATAGAATTTGGTATTTCCTAAATAATCACGACTAAAGATAAGGAGGAATAATGAAGCGATTTTTTACTTATTTTGTGTTTTTCATGGCAATTTTAATCCTAATTTCATTTTCAGCCGGTTATGCCCAAAATGACAATAAGCTACGGGGTATAGAGCTTTCGGGAAATCCGAATACTCTTCACAAAGTTTTCATCGTTTTCAAATCAACTCCCGGTAACAATGAAAAGAACCTTGTCAATGCGTTGGGCGGATCAGTCAAATACACATATCGAATTGTACCGGCCATTGCTGCATCAATCCCAGAAGCAGCCATAAATGGGCTGCAAAAAAATCCAAATGTGACCGCCATTGAAGTTGTTGGGAGGGTGATGGCCATCGGTGACGGCTACGACAGCTATCCTTGGGGCATTTCGCATATCGGTTCCGAAAGTGTTCATGAAGGTCTATTCAAGGGTTACGGGGTTAAGGTTGCAATAATTGACACAGGCATTGACGATTCTCATGGAGACTTGGCGAATAATTATGCTGGAGGTTATGACTTTGCAAATGGCGATGATGACCCAGACGATGATAATAGCCATGGCACACACGTGGCCGGAATAGTGGCTGCAGATGATAATTCTAACGGTATTATCGGTGTTGCCCCTGATGCTGAACTTTTTGCATTAAAGATACTTGATGCTTCTGGAACTGGTTGGGATTATGATGTTGTCGCCGCTTTGCAGTGGATTGCAGATTACAATAGCGTCAATCCATATTCTCCTATCAGAATAACAAACAATAGCTATGCCGGTTCCGATCTAAATACCGAGACTGTAAAAAATGCTTTTGATTATCTTGCTTCTGCAGGGGTTTTGCATGTAGCTGCAGCCGGTAATTCCGGCAATGTTCCTGGCCGTGGTGACAATGTAGATTATCCAGGCCGGTTTGAATCGGTTATTGCGGTGGCCGCCACAGACGACAGGGACAGAAGAGCTTTTTTTTCCAGCACCGGTCCGGATGTGGAATTATCGGCACCGGGGGTCAGTATTGAATCAACTGTACCAGGAACAGAATGGTCTACTGGATTAAAAAGTGGAACATCCATGGCTTCTCCCCACGTGGCCGGAGTCGCGGCTTTGGTGATGGCAACCGGCATGACCGATCCGGATCAGGTGCGTAATCGCCTGATAACTACCGCCGACGATCTGGGAGATGTTGGAAAAGATGACAAATACGGATGGGGACTGGTTGATGCTAATGAAGCGGTTTACTGCGGTCCAGTTGACAACCCGCCTACGGTTTCCATTACAGATCCAATTGATGGCGCAACAATAAAAGGCAAATATATAGTAATTGCGGAAGCTTCTGACGACGATGCGGTCACAGAAATAACCCTGAGCATTGATGGACATACCCCCGAACCTATGATTCTGGGGACTAACGATTTATGGTCTTATGAATGGGATACAACGCAACACACTGAGGGAAATCACAATTTGATAGCGACTGCAACTGATAGTGCTTTACAATCTACGGAGTCAGCAGCGATTAGTGTAACCGTAAACAATGAAAACTACCCACCAACCGCAAGTTTTACTTACACCTGTTCAGGACTTACATGCGAATTTGATGCCAGTGGAGCTTCTGACCCAGACGGAGACGGGACTATAACTGCCTATTCATGGGACTTCGGTGATGATAAAACTGGTACGGGCAAAACTACTACACATTTGTATGCAGGTTCTGGAGGCTACACTGTAACTTTAACTGTAACTGATGACGGTGGACTGACAGATAGCTCTTTGCAGACAGTGAATGTTGAAGAACCTTCAAATGGTATCATTTTTGTATCAGATTTGGACAGAAGCAGCACCAGCCAGGGTAGCAAATGGACAGCCGAGGTTACCATAGAGGTCTCTGACGCAATCGGTGCAATCGATGGTGCAACCGTATATGGCGATTGGTCTGACGGGGCTGTTGGTTCAGCTTCGTGTACTACTAACTCAAGTGGCACCTGTTTAGTTTCCTATAGCGGAATCCACAAAAAGGTACCAAGTGTTACTTTTACCATTGCTGATATAAAATCAGAATCAAATTATTCCTATGATCCCAGTATGAATACCGACCCAGATGGCGATAGTGACGGAACTACCATCACTGTAGAAAAGCCATAATGTTGTTACTATGTAACATTCAATTTTAGCATGTCTTATGATTAAGGGGGGAGTTAATATCCCCCCTTAATTCTTAAACTAAACAACCTTCATTGATGATGCTGGATATATTAGACCCAAGCCCTTTGAATTACTATAGAATCAGTACACCTAAAAAACACACCTTAGGTTGAATGATAATGTGCTGTTTTAGGTCGGTGAAATAAAACATCAAGTTTCAACACATTCAGATTCAACAATAATCATCCTAAGCACAACATTCGAAGGTATTGAGCTTCTCAACAATACCAACTGGTAAGCTTCGGGGTCTTTCTTAATATGCTCGCTATACCAGATATTGTGCTTTCCATATCTTTTGCGAAACCTGTAGTATCTCCAACTTATCGCAAATGAGCCTTAATTGCTGATAGCTGCTATGTATATGTAATAATTTAAGTGAATTCAATACATGTGATACTGGCAAGATATCTGTACCTTCCCCCCATATCAGGATAGATATCCAACAGGCGCAGCTGAGGATACCGAGGGGCACGAAGGGCGCCCTATCAGACACGCGGGGGTATGCTCCTCACCCTTGCCCGTTATGCCATAAAAATCTTGGAGGTCGTATGAAAAAGTTGACGCAGTTCACAGCCGTTTTATCATTGATAATATGCGTATTGTCCTGCTCTCATTCACCCTTGAGAAAAGTTGAGAACTCCAGTATTCCTTTTGAAAGGCCTGGGTATTCAATCCTACCTCCAGCAGGTGGCGACTGGAAATACTATTCGGATAATTCACAAGGCCGATTTAAACTCAATTTTTGCAAAACAATACCTGATAATAGATTTCACAGCCTCTTTGTAAAAGCTATAGAAACCCCAAACTCCGCGACTTTTGAAAATCCACAAGAATTTGAGAAGTGGGTCAAGAAAACAATTGAAATGGCAATGAATCCAAATCGACTACACCTTCTCGATAAGAAAACAGAGTTGGACAACAATTTTGGCCCATATACCGTTAGATATTATACGAAATCGGAAGACCATGGAGCAGTTAACCGCGGCAATGAGCCCTTCCTGATATTGGTTGACTACGGCTACATATTTATTCATCCGAGTATCTCGAATATGTTAATCTGGGTTTCCTACAGTGAGCGGGGTAGATCGCAAGACATCAGGCCCGATTTAAAACAGGCAGCAGAACTTTTTTTTAATGGTATCGAGATTACGAAGAAACCGAGCTTCAATTGAGGCATAACTATTAGCTGCACCGGACGTGGCAAGACGGCATGCCACTCTGGTGAGCACTATGTTACCCCGGCTTTGATATCTGCTATAAATCTGCACTCATTGAAAGTTTTTAACGTGCTTTGATATCAATATGATATCAAATTATCAGTGCAAAAGATTAGGTTTTGAAAACACGCCCTAGTGCACTGTCAATGCTTAATTTTAGGGTAAGCGCGTTTCAATTTGTGCCATGTGTCAATAGCTTTCACTACACTCGACCATAATTTTTAGATTTGACACTGCAATAGTTATCAAGGATTACTATAAAGATGGGACTATCATTAAATTCCCAATAAATTTTGTAATTGAAAATGGAAAGTGGAAGCAAACCAATAAAATTGTTAACGAAGAATTATGGGGTTATACGGATTATTTTTCATCACTACTTTAACGGCAAGGGACAAAGACCGGCAGGTCAACTACCCCTCCTGAATCATAGATTCAGAAGGGGCTTGTAAAAGCCTTGGTTGACTAGTCTAAGTGCTGTATGCACTACGTTGGTTTGGTCAAGATACCTTGGAATATTCCGCACGTTCCAAGCTCTATCATTATGTTTTAAAAGCTCTGTTGGGGTAAGGAGCGGTGAGCATAGTCCAACAAGCCATTCCAACATTGACGATGCGGCTCTAACTCCGAAAGGAGGTAAACTCGATGTTAGTTTACGTACTTAACAAACACGGAAACCCTTTGATGCCGTGCAAACCAAGAAAAGCAAGATTTTTATTAAAACAAGGCAAAGCAAAAGTGATTCAACGTACGCCCTTTACGATTCAGCTTATTCATGGGAGTTCAGGATATAAGCAACCGATTACGCTTGGCGTTGACAGCGGCTTTAATCACATTGGATTATCCGCTGTTTCAGAAAATCAGGAACTGTATACTGAAGAAGTACAATTACGAATGGATATGGTTAAACTTCATTCAGAACGACGGCAATACAGGCGATCTCGGAGATATCGTAAAATCCGTTATCGTAAACCCAGGTTTTTAAATCGAGGCAACAAACAAAAAGGCTGGTTGCCCCCTTCCATTCAACATAAACTCCATTCTCATATCAAAGTCGTTGAACGCGTTAAAAAAATTTTGCCGATCTCAAACCTTGTTGTTGAAGTGGCAGCTTTTGATATTCAGAAAATCAAAAATGCTGATATCCAAAGCAAACAATATCAACAAGGCGAACAATTGGGATTTTGGAATGTCCGGGAATACATACTTCACCGAGACAATCATACTTGTCAGCATTGCAAGGGTAAATCCAAAGATCCAATTTTAAATATTCACCACATTGTTTCAAGACAAATCGGCGGAAATCGGCCGGATAATTTGATTACCCTTTGCGCAACTTGTCACAAGAAATACCATAAGGGTGCAATTAAACTGAAAGTTAAAGCCACAAACGGCTTTATGGCTGAAACCTTTATGTCAACGGTTCGCTGGAAACTGGTTAATCAACTTAAAGAGTCCGGCAATACGGTCTCGCATACTTACGGATACGTTACAAAGCATCACCGGATTAAGCAGAAATTGCCAAAATCTCACGTTCTTGATGCATATGTGATTGCAGGTGGAAACGGACAAAGACGGCTTTCCAATATTTTTTCCAGCAAACAGGTCCATAAATGTAACCGAAAGCTGTTTAAAGGCATTCGAAGTCATATCAGGAACACCGCCCCACGTTTTATTCGTGGTTTTCAACGATTCGACAAAGTTTTATGGAATGGGATCGAGTGTTTTATTTTCGGCCGCCGAAAGACGGGGTATTTCGCCTTACGGAAGCTGGATGGAACGAACATTCATACATCAGCAAAGGCAAAAGACTGCACATTGTTGGAATCAGCAAATACTTTATTGACAGAAAGGAGGGCGCCATTCCTCCTCGCCTGAATCAAAGATTCAGATGGAGCCTCCTGCCGCGTTTATGATGAAAACGGATCTTCCCGCAGGTACCGGCAAATTTTCCCTGCACGTCTTTTACGGAGAAACCATAAATCCGGCCTGAGCATGAGTGCTATCTGGCACAATTTATTTTTTCTGAGTCCTTCGATAATTTCCTGTTTCTTGAATCATTCCTCGTTTTTTCCTATCGCCCACTGAAATCCAAGGCAGCTTGCCGGCTTATTGTCTTCATTTTCTTGAAGACGATTTGACGGATTGGAATGAACCCAAGCTGAAAACATTTTTTCAAAAAAAAAATGATTACCGGTTGTTTATATGGTAAATGATTCCGTATCGGGTCAATCCAAAGGATTCAGACAAAAAGGAGAATAGGTTATGGAAACCATTAAAATTCCCGGAACGGATTTTGAAGCCTCCCGCATTGCTTTGGGTACATGGGCCATCGGCGGTTGGATGTGGGGCGGCTGTGATGATGAAGTTTCCATCGGCACCATTCATGCTGCCCTGGACAGGGGGGTCAATCTTATTGATACCGCACCGGTTTACGGTTTCGGGCATTCGGAAGAAATTGTCGGCAAGGCGGTCAAATCCTATGGAGACCGGGACAGGGTCATTATTTCAACCAAAACGGCCCTGGAATGGCAGAACGGCAAGGTTCGTCGTAATGCTTCCCGAAAACGGATTTTAAAGGAAATTGATGATTCTTTGCGCCGCCTGCAGACGGATTATATCGATATCTATTACGTTCACTGGCCGGATCCTGTGGAAGCGTTTGAACGAACTGCCGAAGTCATGCGGGAACTGCTGGAGAAACAAAAAATCCGGGCCATCGGCGTCAGCAATTACTGCACCTCAGCCAGCCGCCCTACAACATCTTTGAGCGGGAAATCGAGGAAGAGATCAAACCCTATTGTCGCAAAAATGCCATCTGCCTGATGACCTACGGCGTCCTCTGCCGAGGCCTGCTTTCCGGCAAAATGTCGGCGAACAGAGTCTTTGAAGGGGACGATCTTCGCAAAAATGATCCCAAATTCAAGGCGCCGCGTTTTGAGCAATATTTGAAGGCTGCTGATAAAATCAAACAACTGGCACAGGACAGATATAATAAAGCGTTGCTGCCTCTGGCGGTCCGCTGGGTATTGGATCAGGGGGCGGGTATTGCCCTGTGGGGTGCCCGTCGTCCGGAACAGCTTGATCCCATTGACCAAATTTCAGGCTGGATGCTGAACAATGAAGACAAAAAAGAAATCGATAAAATTCTTCAAGAGACGATTACCGATCCAATCGGTCCTGAATTTATGGCTCCGCCGGACCGGGAAGGTAAACGCTGATTTCTTTCAGTTAAATTCCCCCTTTGAAGGGGGATAAGGGGGATGTAACATACAGTTGTAAGAGGGAAAAAACCATAATTAGAATTGCTGTAAGTATTAGAGGAATCGTATTGCCGTCACAAACACCCTTGGAAAAACGGATCAAGCGGCACGTCATCGGCCGACAAAAAGACTTTTTTGCCGTTGCCGCCCCCGGCCTTGAGCCGCTTTTATATAACGAGATTATCTCTCTTCCTGTTTCTCTTGCCGGGGTGACAACGGTTCAAGGCGGTGTTGAATTTACTGGTCCCCTTCAGGCCTGCTACCATGCCAACCTGAAACTGCGTACGGCAAACCGTATCCTTATGCGCCTTACAGAGTTTAAGGCCACCAACTTCAGACAGCTCATAAAAAAGCTTTCCGATATCCCCTGGGAGCTTTTCCTTAACCCCGGCACGGTACCCGAGGTTAACATCGCCACCCGGCATTCAAGGCTTTACCACAAAGACGCCGTCAGCACCCATTTTAAGGATATCATTGAACGGAGCCTGTCCGAAACCGCTTCTTCTTCTGAAGAAAAATCCGCTTCAACGGAGGGGGCAATTTTCGTGCGCATTGTTGATGACCGGTTTACCCTGTCCTTAGACAGCAGCGGTATGCTTTTGTATAAGCGAGGGATCAAGACCCATCATCCCAAAGCCCCTATTCGTGAAACCATTGCGGCTGCGGCCTTGATCCTGGCCGGTTATGACGGCTCTCAGGTGCTGGTAGACCCCATGTGCGGATCAGGCACCTTTTCTATTGAAGGCGCTTTCATCTCCCGGAATGTTCCCCCCGGCTGGTTCAGAGAATTCGCGTTTATGAAATGGCCTGCCTTTCGGCCCAGACAGTGGGCCTATATGAGAAAAGAGATACAAAAAGAATTTACAGCCCCCCAAAAACAGCCGCGAATTTTTACTTCGGATATTGATGAAATCGCCTGTGCAAGCCTTGAGAAGAGTCTCAAAAAAGCCGGGTTTTCAGATACCATACAGGTATCCCAAACGGATTTTTTTGATCTTTCACCGGCATTTATCTCTGATCGTCCGGGCATTGTGACCATCAACCCGCCTTATGGGCTCCGCCTCGGGACACCAAAAGAAACCCATGCCCTTTTTGGGAAAATCTGCAAAAAACTCAAAAAGGACTACCAGCGCTGGAGACTGGCCTTGATTGTGCCTGAAAAACATCTCCTTAAAAAAGTTCCTTTTGATCTGACCCCCCATACGATCCACCACGGTGGGCTGCATGTCATGCTGCTTACCGGTACAATCCGGTAAGAATTGCGGACCAAAGAAATTAATTGATTTATTGGGTCCGTGATTTTGAAATCCGGATTCCAACGAATTTAGTGGTAAGCTTTCCGTAATTATTTGTTCCCATTTACCTGCATCGAAAGAGAATAATGTCAAAAACTAATGAATTTAAACAATTCTTTATAAACTGATCCTATGAGCAGTTGAAGCAATACCACAAGCAATAGTATGGCTTGCCCCGACCTTGAAAACGCTCTGAAAATCCATACATGGTCTTTAACGTTTTATCCGAAGGAGGAGAACTGTGAAAACTTCCCTTGCACCACTGGATACCGCAATTATTGGCGGCGGGATTACCGGTCTTTATACCTGCCGACAGTTGTACAAAAAACACGGACCACATCATAAAATGGCCC
>JAFDHS010000043.1 GCA_019308655.1 Deltaproteobacteria bacterium | reverse complement strand
AAAATACCTGATAAGTCATGGCGAAAAGTGCCCATATACGGCATCTGAAGGCGTCGGGTTTTTTCATTTTAACTTTAGTGGAAAAGCCGAAAAACTTACCGGCAGTTCGTTAACCTGGAAGATTCCCCGTCCACTCCAGGAGTACCAACTCCGGTGCATCGTTGCACGGAGTTGTGGAGCGGTATCTCATCGCTGTCTGATAATTCTTCTTTCCGATATTGAACAACTTAAGCCGTTATGATAATTTTGTATTTATGAATCCAATCACCAATCCCCATGACAAATTTTTCAAAGAGGTTTTTACGCGCCGGACCGCTGTGACTCAATTCCTTGAGCATTTTAAAATACATCTTCAAAGAAGATTTAAAAGATCGACTGGCCGGAATATTTGCGCTTTTGAAAGATCTGTCTGAAAAACAAACCGGACTGGAATACATCGAGGCGATTTTAAAATATATTGCCAATGCGGCCCCGGATGGAAATATCAGCTACGAAGACCTTAAAACAGCCATAGAACTAACCATACCGGACAAAGGAGATAACATTTTGCCTACCATAGCAGACACATTAAGAGAGCAAGGAAAGCAGGAGGGGGTTCAGCAAGGAATTCAGCAGGGAATGCTCCAAAACTCAAAAGAAGCCGTCATTGATATTCTTGAAATGCGTTTTGAAATTATTCCCCGCTCCATTCTGAGTGTTTTAAATGAAATAAGTGACCCCTTAACTTTAAAAAGCCTTCTTAAAAAAGCAGTAACAGTAAAATCTCTTGATGAATTTGGGCGAATCCTTAATTGGGTCATGAAATAACCTGTCGGTTTTTGTTGTATCAGTAAGTGTCTGTCTGACACCTTTCCTACTTTGATTATCGGGTAGGAAAATAATCAATCATACATTATCAAATTTTAAGTTCCGTTGTTTTTTTCTTGCAATTAGCCGTATTATTATATAAATTAGTAAAGTTAATTAATTTGTTACGGTTTTTTACAGTTTCGTTACATAAATATCAAATAAATTTACGTAGGAGGTGAAGGGTATAGCTAGACCAAATCGGCATGGTATTCGGATAAATATCAACAGGAATATAAGAGCAAAAGAGGTAAGGGTAATTGATCCTGAGGGTGGTCAGCTCGGCGTTCTTCCCATCCATAAGGCACTTGCTGTTGCGGGTGATCACGGCCTTGACCTGGTTGAGGTTTCTCCCACGGCAAGACCGCCTGTCTGCAAGATAATGGATTATGGACGTTATAAATATGAGCTGACCAAAAAACAACAGGAAGCTAAAAAGAAACAGAGTACCTTTCAAGTCAAAGAGATAAAAATTCGTCCCAAAACCGGTGAACATGACCTGCAAACCAAGATCGGTCATATAAAAAAGTTTATCGGTAAAAAGGACAAGGTCAAGGTAACTGTTGTTTTCAGGGGGCGTGAAATCACACTTTCCCAAAGAGGGATGGATTTGCTCAAAAGAATTGCGGAAGAAATCGATGATATTGCAACAGTAGAGCAAATGCCCAAATTTGAAGGTCGCACCGTGATTATGATTCTATCTCCTAAATAAATTATTATTTTATACCCTTCCTGTCGATCTTACGTTTTATTTTAATCGCTTTATTGATAGGATTCCTTTTTTAAGATTTTGTTGCAAGAATCCCCGGTGTTTTCAACACCGTGATGAATTGCAACTGTTGACAGAGTATATTCGGTTTGCTGTAAGTGTATAGTCATGCCCGACCAGGGCGGTGGTCGGTTGGGTATTTAGTCCCATAGATGCTCGGTAATTTATTGCCGAGAGCCGTCAACTACTGCCCGTATCAAGAATTATATTTTTATATAAATGGCGTGGGCTATATTAAAATGCTCACGCCATATATATTTTAAGATATTAAGGAACGCAGACAAAATAATTTATCACAACTGCGCTGCTCCACAATAAAAAGGCTGTACTTGCAAGGAGTGTAAATATGCCAAAAATAAAAACAAATCGAGCCGCTGCAAAGCGCTTTAAAAAAACAGGTACCGGCAAATTCGTTTTCAGAAAAGCGAATTCAAGTCATATCTTAACAAAAAAAAGTACCAAACGTAAAAGATCGTTAAGACAAAGCCAAATAATCGACAAAACGAATAGGAGAGAAATAAAGCTGCTCCTTCCGAACGGCTAATCATAGTTTAGAATTGTGGTCTATATAATATTGATCCACAATCCTTAAGAACGCAGACAAAATAAATTGATCACCATTGCACTCCTCAGATACAGGTTTAATTTATTTTGTCTGCGTTCTTTCGTATAACGGGTTTCCAGGATTTATTATTTCTATAGAGAAAAGGCCGTCCCTGATTCCCGGGCACCGTAAAGCAGTCATAATTGTTTTTAGTTTATCAAGGAGCTTTAAACCGTAGGTAATTTCTTAATCAAATATAGTCATAATTATTCATTTTGCACATAAATATAATAGCGAGAACCAAGCTGATATTTTGTGCATAAGAAAAATAATATTAACAAACTGGCCGTAGGTTCTACGGTGACAGCCTGTG
Source organism: Deltaproteobacteria bacterium (assembly GCA_019308655.1). Classification (GTDB taxonomy): domain Bacteria; phylum Desulfobacterota; class Desulfobacteria; order Desulfobacterales; family JAFDHS01; genus JAFDHS01. The sequence goes on along the minus strand of JAFDHS010000043.1, from coordinate 5,172 downwards.
GAGAAGCAGTAAGACCTAAGCAGTTCGTTCGGGCATCTTCTGCGAAGCAGGAATTTCTCATCATTCCTGCCAATGGGTAAGAATGAGCAAGAAGAAAGGAACAGATTAAGGATGAGAGTAAAAAGAGGTACAAAAGCGAGACGACGGAGAAATAAAGTCTTAAAACTGGCCAAAGGATTTCGGGGAGGCCGCAGCAAATTATTCCGTACCGCAGCAGATGCTGTTGACAAAGCGCTCATGTACGCGTATCGGGACCGCAGGGTCCGCAAACGCGATTTTCGTCGGCTCTGGATCGCAAGAATTAATGCTGCAGCACGAATGAATAATCTTTCATACAGCAAGTTTATACACGGATTAAAGCTTGCCGACATTGAGATTGACCGTAAGGTAATGGCAGAACTAGCGATATCCGATCCGTCCGGATTTACCCGGATAGCCACCCTGGCTTCACAGCAACTTTAAGAAAATTGCAAAACGTTTTAAATGCTTAGGATTTAAGTTTCAGCTTGAAAAACTTAAATCTTAAAAAATATAAAAGAGCACAAGACGTGGAAAAAACTATAGAGCAGATCAAGGAAGAAGCGCTGGATGAACTTAAGACTGCTTCGGATATCGAAACAATCAAGGCGCTTTCCGTCCTGTACCTGGGCAGAAAGGGCCTTGTAACTCAATTTCTGCGAGACATCTCCAAGCTCCCCCAGGAAAAAAGGCCCGGGGCAGGTAAACAGGCAAATAAGGTCAAAAAAATTCTGGACACGGCATTTAAAGAAGCCATTGAGCTACTTAAAAAAGAGGCTGCCGAAACAGATGATCATATCGATGTCTCTTTGCCGGGAAGAGCGGTTGCCCAAGGATCTTTGCACCCTATTACACAAATCAACCGACAGATATTTGAAATTTTTACAAAACTTGGTTTTGACATTGCCGAAGGCCCTGAGGTTGAAACCGATTACTACAATTTTGAAGCCCTTAATATTCCCAAAAATCATCCTGCAAGGGATATGCAGGATACTTTTTACATTTCCGATAATATTATTCTCAGAACCCAAACATCCCCCATGCAGGTCCGGGTAATGGAGAAACAGAAGCCGCCGGTGAGAATTATCGCGCCGGGCAAGGTCTATCGATGTGATTCGGACCTGACCCATACTCCGATGTTTCACCAGGTGGAAGGTCTTCTGGTTGATGAAAATATCAGTTTTGGGGATTTAAAGGGGATTCTTAACACATTTATCCATCAGATATTTGATACGCAAACAAGTCTGAGATTTCGGCCCAGCTTCTTTCCATTTACGGAACCTAGCGCTGAAGTCGATATTCTTTGTGTTATATGCAGAGGCAAGGGATGCAGAGTCTGTTCCCATACGGGATGGCTTGAAGTACTGGGCTGCGGTATGGTACACCCTGTCATCTTTGAAAATATCGGCTATGATACAAGCCGTTATACCGGTTTTGCTTTTGGAATGGGCGTGGAACGGATTGCCATGTTGAAATACGGCATTGATGACATCCGGAAATTTTTTGAAAATGATCTAAGGTTTTTAAGGCAATTTTAATATGAAAGCGAGTTTGAGCTGGTTAAATGAATATGTCCCTGTGAAAATGAAAGCATCCGACCTGTCTGACGCACTTACAATGGCAGGGCTTGAGGTCGAAGCGGTTTCCGACCGGTATGACTATTTAAGCAGCGTTGTCACAGGCCGTATTGTCGAAGTCCATCCGCATCCCAATGCCGACAGGCTTAAGCTGTGCGAGGTTGATGTGGGTGACCGCGTCGTCTCCGTTGTATGCGGCGCCTCCAATGTTGAAAAGGATTTGCTTGTTCCTGCTGCCCTGCCCGGTACCCTTTTCCCTGACGGTTCTCTTCTTAAAAAAAGTGAAATCCGGGGCCAACAGTCCGAAGGGATGCTTTGCAGTGAAGCCGAATTGAGGATAGCCGCCAACGCCTCCGGCATTATGGTCCTGGACGGAGACCTGTCACCAGGGCTGCCCCTTAACCAGGCCCTCGGACTTTCAGATCCGGTTTTTGAAATCGACCTGACCCCTAACCGGTCCGATTGCCTCAGCATCATTGGAATTGCCCGCGAAATAGCTGCATTGCAAAATACAAGCATTAAGCTCCCTGATACTGACATCCCTGAAACCGGCAATAAAATTTCGGAATTTACGTCCGTAACTCTGAAAGCACCCGATCTTTGTCCAAGATATTCCGCAAGGCTTATTTTTGATATTACCGTTGCGCCCTCCCCTTTCTGGCTCCAGGATCGGCTTATGTCGGTCGGTTTAAAACCGATCAACAATATTGTCGACATCACCAATTTTGTAATGATGGAAACCGGTCAGCCCCTTCATGCATTTGACTTTGAACGTCTTGCCGACAACAAAATCGTTGTCCGTGCAGCAAACAAAGGTGAAAATTTTACCACACTGGACCGGAAACAACATACACTTTCATCGGATATGCTCATGATATGCGATGGTGAAAAGCCTGTAGCCCTTGCCGGAGTCATGGGCGGACTCAACTCGGAGATTGAAGATACCACGACAAAAGTCTTGATTGAAAGTGCATACTTTGACCCTGTATGTATTCGAAAGACTTCAAAAAAATTAGGATTAAATACGGAATCTTCACATCGGTTCGAACGCGGGACGGATCCTGAGGGCACTATAAGGGCTGTAAACAGAGCCGCCCGGCTCATGCTTGAAATGGGAGGCGGCAAGTTAATTGAAGGGCTTATTGATGAATATCCCGAAAGCATAACGAAAAAAGCAATACCTCTGAGCGTAAGTGATACAAACCGCCTGCTTGGAATCCGTCTGGATCAAGACGAAATAGACACCCTTTTACAGTCCATAGAATGCAAGGTTAAAAAAAAGGGCAACGACAAACTTGAAGTGCTGCCGCCGTCCTTCAGAGTGGATATTGCAAGACCGGTAGACCTTATGGAAGAGGTCGCCCGTCTTTCAGGTTATAACAACATCCCGACAACCTTTCCTCTCATACCTGCCGAAGCCAGAAAACCGGCGCTTCAAATTGATTCGAGAAACAGAATAAAAGACCTGATGACCGGTTTTGGCTTTACTGAAATTATAAGTTACAGTTTTATAAATAAATTGTCGAGCAGCCTTTTCAGTGTTCAAACCGATAACCCGGAAAAAAGTCTGGTAGAAATTCTGAACCCCTTGTCAGAAGATCATGCAGTGATGAGAACTTCACTGATACCGGGCCTTTTGGCGACAATGAATCATAACATATCAAAACAGGTCAGGAATCTGAAAATATTTGAAATCGGTAAAACTTTTTTCAGTACCGGCACCGACAAACAGGCTGAAGAAACAGAGATGCTCTCAGGCCTCTGGACAGGTTCACGATTTGAAAATTCATGGCTCTCAAAAGAAACGGCTTGTGATTTTTATGACATAAAGGGCGTAGTTGAGGAACTTTTACGGAGTCTGGGACTTTCCGGGACAAAATTTACACGTATGCCCAAAGCGTCGTGCAATTATACAAAACCAGGCTATACCGCCCAGATTATTCTCGAAAATGATCCGATGGATAAAATGATAGGGCTTGTAGCCGAAGTAGATTCCAGGATGCTTGAAAATTTCGGCCTTGAACAAACCGCTTTTATTTTTGAACTCAACATAAGCCGTCTGATTCGTCTGATTCCAACGGTTAAGACAGCTAAACCCATTCCAAAGTTTCCGGCAACCTCAAGAGATATTACCATTATTATCGATAAGGATGTTGAAGCGGAAAATATACTCAGGGGCGTTGAAATCCTTAATGATGAAGAGGAATTGGTTGAAAATTTATCTTTGTTTGACATATACGAAGGTGAGCCTGTTCCCAAAACGAAAAAAAGTGTCTCTTTTAGAATAACATACAGATCATCACAAGGAACTTTAGAGGATGATACCGTCAATCAGATCCACAGCAACATTACCCATCGGCTTATCAAAAAGTTTGACGCAACGCTGCCGGACTAAGAGCCTGTTTAAAAAAGGGTAAATAAAAGCAACTGAATCTGAAGTGGGGATGAGAATTTTTAATATTGACAAAAAAATAAATTGTTGTATTATAATTTGTGATGATAGGTCAAAGTTCTCAAATTGATTTTGTTGGATTTTTATTAAGCTCGCTTCTCTAAATTACATTTTTTAGTTAAATAATTTGTAATTTTTTACGCTTTGTTTTATCGATAAAGATATCGTTTTTATACGAAATTATCAATTAGCGGGCATAGCTCAGTGGTAGAGTACAAGCTTCCCAAGCTTGGTGTCGCGAGTTCAAATCTCGTTGCCCGCTCCAAAATAAGCTGCATATAATCCGCTTGTTTTTTAAAGGTTGATACACATTCATAAAAAAGTCGTTTAAAAATATCAGCCATAATCTATTAACGCCAGCTTATTGTTATTTGTGTATGGCCTAATTGAATTAAAGAAAGCGGGCAAAAGCCCGTTTTTGTTTTTTTGGGAGTCTATATTTTGAAGCCAGGGAAATCTCAAAGGAAAAAAAACAAGAGAATAAGGCCCAGGGAGCCGGGTTGCAAAGAGAAAAAATTATCTCCGAAAGCCAAAGGAAATATAATAGCCAAGGTAAAAAAGATAGCCGATCCTCTGTGTGAATCAGAGGGGATAGAACTGGTACATATTGAACACCATCAGGAAGCGGTCGGCAAAATACTTCGAATTTACATAGACAAACCCGGCGGAGTTACCTTAGAGGACTGCGTTAATATCAGCCGTCAACTGGGGGATCTTCTGGATGTTGATTTTGAAAATGATTTTCCATACCGGCTTGAAGTATCATCACCGGGACTGGATCGTCCATTAACTAAAGAATCCGACTTTGAGAGATTCAAAGGGCAAACAGCCAAGATCAGGACCGCTCAGCCCTTAGACGGGCAAAAAAATTTTAAAGGTATCCTTCTCGGTATCTCTGAAGGAACTGTTAAACTTATGATAAATGACAAACCAGTAGCTATACCCTATCTGGAAATTACAAGGGCGCAGCTTGTCAATTATAACGGAGATAGCGAATGTTTATAACGGATATAAAACGTGTTATTGAACAAGTCAGCCGGGACAAGGGTATTCAGATTGAAGTTCTAATAAAAGTGCTTGAAGAGGCACTAAAATCCGCTGCCAGGAAAAAACTGGGAAACTCAA
>JAFDHS010000420.1 GCA_019308655.1 Deltaproteobacteria bacterium | reverse complement strand
CATCCCGAGGAACTTGTTGCGCCCATGTGGTCCCGTAAAAAATCGGAAACGCTTTCGCTGATAAAAAAGACCCTTGAAAAACGAGATTCCCGGCAGGGTAAGTTTGCTTCTCCTTTGATAGGATAAGTACTTATTGGCAAGGGTCTTCAAGCATTTTGCCTTCCAGCCATTGTTTTACAAAATACGTTGTAAGGCTTATGTTCATTCCTGTTTTTTTTGATTCTTTTTCAAGCTGTTCCATCGTCTCATGGACATTTTCAGTCTCTCCTAAAAGGGCATAAATCTTTATACTCCGCTTGAAAAAATTGACCGCGTATTTTGTTTTTCCTAAACTGACATATGCCGACCCGATTGCCGCCAGATCATCTGCAATACCTTTGTGGAATCCGGTCTTGCGGTCTGCTTCAAGTGCCGATTCAAAAAAATTGACGGCTTGTTTATAATTTTTTGTTTCAAGCATAAGATTGCCGAGGACAAAATTTGCCGTTGCAAATTCTGAAAAATTTTCAGCTTCGGTTATGGCAATGGATTTTTTCAACACAACTTCAGCATTGATGAATTTCTTTTTTTTTATAAGAAGGATTCCTTGATTGTTCAGTATGGAACCCAATGGCTTTTTGTCTTTCCAGTCAATATTTTCAGCCATGTTCAGCACTTTTTCGGCCTCTTCCAGCATGCCGCCGTCTATCAGAGCAGCTGCCTTGTTTGAAAGGACCTTCACCGATTCCTTATACTCCCTGATATCCGTATATATGTCGAATGATTCGTCAAAAAAGAGCAGGGCAGTGGAGATGTCGCCGGCGATTCTGTATATGTTCCCTATATTGTTTAAGCTCATGGCGACACCTATTAACCGGTCGGACTCGGCAAACCGTTCGTGGGCCTTGAAAAAGTGTTCCAAAGACCGTTTGTAACATCCTTTATTATACCAGATGCTTCCTTTTTTTATCTCTTTCATGCCGGATAAAAAATGTTCAGGCTTTTTCTTTATTGAGTCTCCTCCGGCACATGCAAAAAAAAAGTGAACAAAAATCAATATAAGTAATGTATTAAATCGTATCATGGGTGGATTTCTTGAGGTTTTAAATCAAAGCGTTTGGTTTTATTTTCCAGATTTCCTTTTCGTTGAACACACAAATGCCGTTTCGTTTCAGAAGAGCTGTTGTAACGCCTTGCCCTCTCTTGCGTCTTCCTGAAAAGTTTCCATCATAAATATAGGAACTTCCGCAAGAAGGACTGTTTTCCTTTAGAACGGCAATCAATGCTTTGTGGGCCCCGGCAATAAAATATTTTGTAACGTCTTTTCCCTTGATGTTTATGACTTTTGCATTGCCGTCAATTACCGTTACTCCGTCGCCTCCAACAATCTCGGCCGCCGGTCGGGGGACAGGCAGGCCGGCGGCCACCTCGGCACAAAAGGAGATTAAGCGTCCCTCTTGCCGCCATTTTTCAAGAACGGTGCTCGTATAAGGTATTGCGATGGCATTGTAGCGAACATGCTCGCCCAGCAAACAGGAGCTGATCAGTATTTTTATCATAGGGGCAACAATGTTGACTTTAAATGAAATGCAATGGTATTTGTCTGTTTTATGGAGACTTTTACTTCAGAGACAAACGGAGGCTTATGGTACGTGCCGGAATGATGATCGGATTCTATACGGCCTTGATTTTATTAACGGCCGGATCGACACTTAATGCAAATATTTACAAGTACATAGACAGCGAAGGGGTGATTCACTTTACCAACGTACCTGTTTCATCGGGCTATGAAATATATATCAGGCAAAAGCCTGCAAGGGCTTTGAATTTATATTCAACTGCCGCATATGATAAATTTATAAGCAAAGCGTCAAAAAAGCACGGAATCGATTCTCCGCTGATCAAAGCGATGATTAAGGTGGAGTCGGATTTTAACCCGCGGGCCGTTTCAAAAGCAGGTGCAATGGGGCTTATGCAGATCATGCCTGGAAACTTCAAGGCCTTTGGAATAAAAGATCCTTTTAATCCCCTTGAAAATATTATGGCGGGTGCATGCTATCTAAAAAAGCTGATGAATCGTTACGCCGGGAAGCTTTCTTTATCGTTGGCGGCGTATAATGCAGGCCCGACCGTCGTTGACCGCTACAAAAAAGTTCCTCCGATAAAAGAGACACAAAATTATGTAGAAAAAGTTATGAAGTATTATAATCTTTACAAAAGAGGATAAGGATAATTGGCCCTTACACGATTTTTTGCATAAAACTCCATAAAACGCCTGCTGCAAGGGCTGAACCGATAACGCCCGATATG
>JAFDHS010000042.1 GCA_019308655.1 Deltaproteobacteria bacterium | reverse complement strand
CCTTTATGGAAGACCTTGGCAGCGGAACATTGATTGATTTTTCCAAATATGGTCTGAGCAAGGAACCGACCGTGCAGGAATCGGTGACATCCGGTGCGGATGTCGTTACCTTCAGCGGAGACAAGCTGCTGGGGGGCCCCCAGGCGGGTATTATTGTGGGGAAAAAAGATATCCTTGACAAAATCAAGAAAAACCCCATTACCAGGGCTCTGCGCATCGACAAGCTGACCCTTGCGGCCCTTGAAAGCACGCTGCGGCTTTACCGGGATGAAGAAAAAGCGATTCAGGCGATTCCAACATTACGCATGTTGACCCTTCCGTTTGTTTACATTGAAGAAAAAGCAAAACAGCTTGCCGGGATGCTGGAAGATTTAAATGATCCGCGCCTTTGTATCAGGCTTTTAAATCTTTCCTCACGGGCCGGCGGCGGTGCTCTCCCCATAATGGATCTTCCCAGTAAAGGTATCGGGTGCAGTGTCAAAGGGATTTCCGCAAATGCTGTTGAAAGATCCATGCGTGAGAATATGCCTCCGGTCATCGGACGGATAGAAGAAGATCTTTTTATTATGGATTTGAGGACCATACAGAAAGATGAACTTGAAATCATAAAAAACGCTTTTGATAAAATGCTCAAAAAGGCCCGGTAATGAAGCAGGAACAGGGGTATGACCCCACTTTTTTATAGACATAGTTTAAACCGGCTAACCGCCAAGGCATCCTGATGATGAAACAGACGATTCTGAAAATACTTCAAGAGAGCATTGAAGTTAAAGAGAGATCAATCAAAAGCAATCTGGGGCTTATAGTCAAAGGGGCTGACATTCTTGCCTCATGCATTGCCTCCGATCACAAAATCCTTATTTTTGGCAACGGCGGCAGTGCGGCCGATTCCCAGCATATTGCAGCGGAATTCGTCAACCGGTTTCAAATTGAACGCAGACCCCTTGCCGCTCTGGCGTTGACGACGGACACATCCGTCATAACAAGTATCGGCAACGATTATCATTTTGACCAAATATTTTCCAAGCAGATTCAGGGTCTGGGAAAGAGGGACGATATTGCCTGGGGAATCAGCACCAGCGGGAACTCGAAAAATGTGATCAACGCCTTGAATGCGGCCAAAGAAAAGGGGATCTTTACCATCGGCATGACCGGTAATGGCGGTGAAATTTCAAAATATGCGGACCTTTTGTTTACTGTAAATTCGGAAACAACCGCGCGGATTCAGGAAACCCATATTACCATGGCCCATATCCTGTGCGATCTGGTCGACGGGACTTTATTTTCACAGGACTGATTGTCTCTTAACTTTGGTCAAGTTTCGGTGGGCACAACCTGCCAAAGGCCGGATGTTTTGAAATGTCAGGTTCAAAGTCGGTAAATTATAAAGACCCAGTGATGCGTGTGGATCGGCAGGTTGTTTTTTAGCGGTTGATGATTATTTTTGAACTCGATACGGATTAAAAAAATATACCAATTTCTTAGCAATACAAGGAAAGAAGAATGCCTATTTATGAATATCATTGCGAAAAGTGCGGCCGGGATTTTGAGTACCTGGTTTTTGGTACCAAGGTTCCGAATTGCCCTTCATGTGACAGTAACAAGGTGAACCGACTCATGTCTGCCTGTTCCTTTAAAACCAAGGGAAATGGTGGAGGAGAAATCAGTCGGTCTTCTGATCCGGCACCGGTTTCCTCTTCATCATCTTGCAGCGGGTGTAGCGCTGCCAGTTGTGCAGGCTGTGGTCACTGATGGCGGATATAATAAAAATCGGAACCCGTGGGAGCAGGCTGGCCCTGTGGCAGGCCAATTGGGTTAAATCAGCTCTTGGAGAAAGATATCCTTCCTTTTCTTTTGAAATTGTCATCATAAAGACAAAAGGAGATAAAATCCTTGATGTGCCTCTGGCCAAAATCGGCGGCAAGGGACTCTTTGTGAAAGAGATTGAAGATTCTCTTTTGGACGGCCGCATCGATATTGCCGTTCACAGCATGAAGGATATGCCCGCGGAAATACCGGACGGGCTTTGTATCGGTGCGATTCCCCTGCGTGAAACTCCCAATGATGTGATGATTTCCAGAAAAGGGACCCTGCTTTCCGAACTGAGCCCGGGTGCCTGCATCGGCACAAGCAGCCTGAGGCGATCTTCGCAGCTTCGGCATTCAAGACCGGATATCGTCATACTTCCTTTAAGGGGTAACCTGGATACGCGCATCAAAAAGCTTGAAACGGAAAAAATGGATGCTGTAATCGTGGCGGCCGCGGGTGTAAAACGTCTGGGTTTTGAAAGCAGAATAACCGAATACCTGGATGAGAATTTGATGCTGCCCGCAGTGGGACAGGGTGCTCTTTGTCTTGAAACCAGAGAAAATGATCCTGAAATCGGACCGATGGTCTCTTGTTTGGATCATCGTGAAACCCGGTTGGTGGTGATGGGGGAGCGTGCCTTTTTAAACCGTCTGGAAGGCGGGTGTCAGGTTCCCATCGCAGCCCATGGGAAGATTGCTGACAATACCTTTACCCTTTGCGGACTTGTTGCCGGTATTGACGGTAAAATTATGATCAGAGAAACGCTCTCGGGGCCCGAAACCGCTTCAGAGCGCATAGGCATTGAACTTGCCGATCGCCTGCTTTCAATGGGGGCGAAAGACATCTTGGAAAAATTGAAGGCGGATGCGGATGAAAACAACGAAAGGTAAAGTATATCTGGTCGGCGCCGGGCCGGGTGATCCCGGTTTGATTACCGTAAAGGGAAGAGAATGCATTGAATTTTCCGATGTTGTCATCTATGACTATCTTGCATCCTCCGCTCTTTTAAAATATACGCCAAAAAATGCAGAAGTCATTTATGTCGGTAAAAAAGGAGGGGACCATACCCTGTCCCAGGACGGGATCAATGCGCTGATTGTGGAAAAGGCAAAAAACGGACTGACCGTTACCCGTCTCAAAGGCGGCGATCCCTTTATATTCGGAAGGGGAGGGGAAGAAGCGGAAGAACTTATCAAGGCCGGTATCCCTTTTGAGATTGTACCCGGCGTTACATCCGCCATAGCGGCCCCGGCCTATGCCGGGATTCCGCTGACCCATCGAAAATTTACCTCCACGGTTGCTTTTGTAACCGGCCATGAAAACCCCGAAAAAAAAGAATCCAGCATTGACTGGGAATCTTTGGCAAAGGGCATCGGGACAATTGTATTTCTCATGGGGGTTAAAAATCTGCCCCATATTACCCGTCAGTTGATAGAAGGCGGAAAACCCTCCGACACGCCTGTGGCACTGGTTCGGTGGGGCACGACTCCGGGTCAGGCTACGGTTACGGGCACCCTCGATACAATTGTTGAACGGGTAAAGGCCGCAAGTCTTACGTCTCCTTCCATCATTATTGTCGGCGACGTCGTAAAATTAAGGGAGAAAATGAAATGGTTTGAAAACAGGCCATTGATGGGTAAAAGAATTGTGGTGACCCGGGCCAGGGAACAGGCGAGCGATCTGGTCAATCGGCTTTCGGAATTCGGTGCTGAATGTCTGGAATGCCCGACCATAAAGGTCGTCCCACCGGATGACTTAAAGCCTCTTGATGCGGCCATTGAAAATCTTTCTTCTTTTGACTGGCTTGTCTTTACCAGTGTAAACGGCGTAAATTTCTTTTTTGAACGGCTTTTTGAAAAAAACAGAGATTCGCGTGATTTAAACATGCGTACTGCATGCATCGGTCCGGTAACCGCAAAAAAACTGTTTGATTTTGGAATAAATACCGATATTCTCCCTGAAAGTTACCGGGCGGAGTCGGTTGTTGATGCGTTTAAGGCGGAAGATATCAAGGGCAAAAAAATACTCCTGCCCCGTGCCGGGGAAGCAAGGCCGGTTCTTCCCGTGGAATTACGGAAAATGGGGGCCCAGGTTGATGAAGTAACTGCATATCGCACCAATGAAGTCCATGAGAACGCAGATGTGCTGTTGCAGCGGCTTGAAGAAAGAACAATAGATCTGGTTACCTTCACCAGTTCTTCCACCGTAAAAAACTTCAAGGCCCTTATCCCTCCTGAAAAGTTTGACCACCTGATGAAAGGGGTCACTGTAGCGAGCATAGGACCCATCACCACCGATACAGCCAGGGACCTGGGTTTTGATGTCCGCATCAGCGCAAAATCTTTTACCATCCCCGGATTATGCGAAGCGATCTTGAAGTATTATCAGGAAAAGTGAACCAAGTTGATCTATTAAATCAAAAAACCCGGCACTGAACGTAAACGTTCAAAACCGGGTTTTTTATTTGTAAGTTGAGGTATTCTGTCAAATTTATATATAAAAAAGACAGAGCGAAGCGATTCCTCAACTTTAGCTCACTTCAAACTTTAGCTCACTTTAGGCACTTGCTTTAAGATTTACACCGAGCACCCCGAACAGCCGGAACAGTTTTTCTTTTTGACCTTTTCTATCATTTCGTTACACTCATAAGAATCCGGTGCCTTGGTGAGAATGTTCTCCAAGGTCGGGTTTTCGTATGGGATGCCGGAATCCCGTCCAAGGGCTTCCCGGTGAACCGCAAGGCAATAATAGGTCGCTCCTTTGGCCATGTCTTCCTGGTATGCAATGATATTGTTTATATCGCTTAAATCAATCTCATGATCTCCATTTTGACTGACATATATTTGGGTTACTATGTCCATAATATCAGGATCAAACCTGATTTTTTTGTTTTCCTTTGAAGCATACTGTTCAATAAAATCATCCACTCTGATGCCGATATATGCCAGCATCTTGGGTGTTAAATTTTGGGGCAGAAACTCTTCTGCATCTGCGTTTGAGAGTTCTTCCTTAAATGAAAATGTCATACTTTTACTGCTCCTTAAATCTTACCCACTCTTAATCATTATGAAACCGTCTTGATTAATACCTGTAGTACTCCGGCTTGAACGGACCGTTGACGGGGATGCCGAGATAATCCGCCTGCTTTTGGGTCAGACGGGTCATTTGTACGCCGAGTTTGTCTATATGTAAGCGCGCCACCTCTTCATCAAGAATTTTGGGGAGCGTATATACCTTTCGTTCAAGTTTATCCGATGCGAGTTTTATTTGTGCAAGGCATTGATTGGTAAAGCTGTTACTCATAACAAAACTTGGATGGCCTGTAGCGCATCCCAGGTTTACCAGTCTTCCCTCCGCCAGCACGATGATGGATCGTCCTGATGTGAGTGTCCACTTATCTACTTGGGGCTTAATCTTGATTCGTTTGAAATCCGGATTTTTTTCAAGATAACTCATTTCGATTTCACTGTCGAAATGGCCGATATTACATATAATGGCTTCATTCTTCATTTTTTCCATATGCATACCGGTAATGACGTCACAGCATCCTGTGGCGGTGACAAAGATATCGCCCAGGGAGGCCGCCTCTTCCATGGTCAAGACCTCGTAGCCTTCCATGGAGGCCTGAAGTGCACAGATGGGGTCGATTTCGGTCAGAATCACGCGTGCGCCAAACCCGCGCATTGACTTTGCGCATCCTTTGCCGACATCACCGTAGCCGCAGATAACCACAACTTTTCCGGCAATCATAATATCCGTGGCCCGCTTGATTCCATCGGCAAGGGATTCCTGACAGCCATACAGGTTATCAAATTTTGATTTTGTTACCGAATCATTTACGTTAATGGCCGGAAAAAGAAGGCCTCCGGTCTTTTCCAGGTGGTAGAGCCGGTGGACACCGGTGGTGGTCTCTTCGGAAACACCGAGTGCTTTTGAGGCGACCTTTGTCCAACGTTGAGGATCACTTTCATAGTTTGCTCTCAGTCGGTCCATGAGACATGTCATGTCCGGACAGTCATAGGTCTTATCCAGCAGTGTCGGATCTTTTTCAACCAGAACGCCCTGGTGAATATAGAGTGTGGCATCGCCGCCGTCGTCCACGATCAGGTCGGGGCCGCTGCCGTCCGGCCAGGTAAGGGCCTGCTCGGTGCACCACCAGTATTCTTCAAGGTTTTCCCCTTTCCATGCATATACCGCTGCGGAATTTCTTTTGGCAATGGCTGCTGCTGCGTGGTCCTGTGTTGAGAAAATATTACATGAGGCCCATCGGATGTCGGCACCGAGTTCTTTTAACGTTTCGATGAGCATGGCGGTTTGAATCGTCATATGAAGGCTTCCCGTAACTTTCAGGCCTTTGAGCGGTTTTTGGGGGCCATATTTTTCCCGCACCGCCATCAGACCGGGCATCTCATTTTCAGAAAGTTGCATTTCCATAGCGCCAAAATCTGCAAGTGCCATGTCGGCGACTTTATACGGGAGTGAGAGATCAAGTTCAAGAAGGGACATTATGTTATATTCTCCTTTTTTTGTTTACTTTGATATCTTTATAGAAATTGAAGATTCTAAAGAATTCTTGATTTGTCGGCATGTTGTTTAAAAATCGGTAATCATAAAAATGCCGTTTGAAGGCCGATAAGATAGTCTTTGGCGATGGTGATGTCAAGAATAGATAGACATCTATAGCGTGATTGCCTGTTTAGTCAAGAAAATTTGCCGGTGTTAAATATTTTGTTTGGGCAAATTGATAAAAACAGTTGCCTGATGGCTGGAGATTAAGGTAAAAATATGAAGACTTGTCTTTTGCTATATTCAAACCTCTCAATTTTGCTTCATATATATTTCAAATAGTTGCAGTCTTACGGATTCTTCGTTGAATTGAAACAGCTCCGGGAATGAGCATTTAAAGCATATCCAAAAAATCATATTTTGAGTAATCAAAGGAGGACGTGTATGGCGTTTAAAGAATTGGCAGATAAATTGGGTCTGAAAGAGGAACAATTCCGGGAAATTCTTAAAACCTTTATCTCAACATCGCTTTCAGATATTGATAAATTACGGACTGCATATGAAAATAAAGATGCAAGATCGGCGATTGAAGCCGCACATTCTTTAAAAGGAGCATCAGGAAATCTTGGATTCATGGATATTTCAGTGATCGCCCGGAATGCGGAAGAGAGTGCCCGCAGTAACAACTTTGATGGATTAAATGATACTGTTGCTCTCTTAAAAGAAAAGCTGGATCTGATACGCAAAAATTTATAGAAATCCCTAAAAGGTCATGAACATGCCGGCAGCCTCGCGTTTTTCCATACTTGCTGTAGATGACAATCCCTCGAATCTTAAACTGCTGGAGGTATCTCTGGGCAAAGAAGGGTA
>JAFDHS010000419.1 GCA_019308655.1 Deltaproteobacteria bacterium | reverse complement strand
CTCTGCTGCAGCCTGTTTTCCAACGCCTTTGAGTCCGATCATGGTGGTACTGCCGCTTGACCAGTATTCAAGAAGCTCTTCCTTGACCATGTTGTTAACGACGTTCTTGACTTCCCTGGGCTTTTCATCAGGAAGCATTTTATAAAAATCTTTTAAATAAAATTTTGATTTTGATTTTGATTTTTTCTTAAGATCCTCTAAGATCTTTGCTTTTGCTGCTTCAACATCCATTATAAGACCCCTTTGTTTCTTGCCGGGGTACATTTTCGGCACCCCGGCATATTTTTAAAATGAAATTAGAACTTGAATTGTGATGTCTGACGCCAGGTATAGTATGCGGCATCACGGAAGTCATCAATGAGGTGATGGGTGAAGTCGAGTTCACATACCTCAAAGAATCTTTCCCATCCGATTCTTTCCGCCCATTCGCCCAAACGCTCATATTTGTTGGCGCCTTTTGCGTAGGCTTCGACTATTCTCTTGATCGTATCCGTCATTGTTTTCCAGCGGGGCTGTTCGTTGGGAATAAAGGCGACAACGACCTTGGAAAACTTGGGTGCGCTAATCCTGTTGGATACTTTGCCGCCTGCCATGAGAACAATACCGTCACCCTCGGTATCTGCAAGAGGCATGGAGGGACACATGGTATAGCAGTTACCGCAGTACATGCACCGGTCAGCGTTTACGGCGACACTGTTCACTTTTGTTCCGTTTCAATCTTAGAGGGTTTAACTGCGCCGGTAGGACATGCGGCGACGGCCAAAGGAATTTCGCAGAGTTTGTCCAGATATTCATGGTCAAGCATCGGCGGTTTGCGGTGATAACCTAAAATAGCGATATCCGAGCAATGAACGGCACCGCACATATTCAGGCAGCAGGCCATGGAGACGCGAAGTTGGGCAGGGAGTCTCATATTCTGGAAATCATCAAAAAGGGCATCCATTGCAGCTTTTACCGTACCGGATGCATCAGTAGCCGGGGTATGGCAGTGAATCCATCCCTGGGTGTGGACGATGTTGGTAATACCGGCACCTGTTCCGCCGATGGGGAACTTAAGACTGCCACCGTTAAACTTTCTGCTTTCAAGATCTGCCTTCAGAGGAGCTACTTTTTCCTTGCTGTCCACCATGAATTCAATATTGTTTCGCGTGGTGAACCTGAGGTGGCCGTCACAATGTTTATCGGCAATTTCGCAAATTTCGCGGATATGAGTTACACTCATAAAGCGGCAGCCGCCGACTCTTATAGTGTAAACTTCATCGCCTGATTCAGCGACATGGACCAAAACTCCGGGCTCCAATATTTCATGATACAGCCATTTGCCCTTATTTTTCGCAATAACAGGAGGATAAAATTCATCATATTTTCTGGGACCGATGTCGGATATCCTGTCCTCCATCGGTTTGTTCGTATTGTAACCTGAGGATACAAAAGCCATGGTCATTCCTCCTTTTATCTCTGATGGTATTTTCTAAATTCGTTGACATCACGCTCAAATCCACCCGGAACCTCATCTTCTCTCCAGAAAATGTAGGGGTTGGTTCGCGGCTCCTGAACATGCTGGGGTATCGCATCAATTTCCGTAACCTCAAGCAGTCTCTGGAAGCCCTGACGACGGATCAATTCACCCAGCCGCTCGCGATTCTTTCCTTCTTCCATCCACCAATCCCAAATCTTCTCGATAACTTCCTTGATTTCATCATAAGGCTCTTCAACCTTGATAAAAGGAACAAGGAGGGAACCCATCTGGGCACCGTCAAGAATCGGAGCCTTGGCACCAACCAGGATGGAACAACCTCTGTCATTACCTATCCTCAATGCTCTGGGCATAACGTTGATGCAGTGCATGCACCGGGTACATTCTTTGGTGTTGATCTCGAGTTTTCCGTCTTCATAACGCATGCAGTTTGTGGGGCAAAGGTCGACAACCTCTTTTTGTATATCGAATGCACCCCAGTCACGACCGGCATGAGCGCCGCCGATGCGGATATCATCCCGCCAGGTACCGATAAAGGACATGTCTGAACGTGCGATAGATGCAACACAGCAGTTGGGGCATCCGTCAAACTTGAATTTGAATTTGTAGGGGAAAGCCGGGCGATGCAGTTCGTCCTGATACTCATTGGTCAACTCGTGGCAGATGGCCTGGGTATCGTAACATGCATATTCGCATCGGGCCGCACCGACGCAATCGGCAGGGGTCCTCAGGTTTGAACCGGAGCCGCCGAGGTCCTGATTCATATTATGGGTCAGTTCATAAAAGACTTCTTCCAACTGGGGAGTTGTCGTACCGAGAAGAACGATATCTCCGGTTGCACCGTGCATGTTGGTCAAACCACTGCCCCGGAATTCCCAAAGTTTACAAATGTCTTCCAGATATTTGGTTGTATAGAACTTGCCGGCCGGTTGGTTGACCCGGATAGTGTGGAAATGAGCAACGCCCGGAAACATTTCAGGCTGGTCGCAGTATCTTCCGATAACACCGCCGCCGTATCCGAATACGCCTACGATTCCACCGTGCTTCCAGTGGGTCCGTCCATGCTTGTAGGAGAGCTCAAGCACGCCCAGAAGATCTTCACAGGCCTCCTGGGGAATCTGGAAATTGATATCGTTCTCATTTTTTGCCCTTGATTCGGCTTCCTGCTTAAGATCGGACACAAAACTTGGCCATGGACCACTTTCAAGCTGGTCCAACAAAGGAGTTTCATGCTTTGCCATTGTATTACCTCCATTTATAAAAAAAAAATTACCAACCTGACAACAAGGTTCTAAACCTTTTTCCTTCCGAAATTCAGGATGTCAGAGTCGCATCCACCCAATAACTACTCTAACTTACTTTAAATAATTACAATAAATGATAATACGTATATGTATTGTATTATCATTTATTTCCATATTTTTCTAAGTATTGCGATATAAGATGTATCTTATTGTTTGTCAATAAAAAAGGTTTTGTTTCACAGCGTTAAGAAGTTTTGTCAACCATTAAATTTATAGAGTGATACAGGGTTTGTATATGTTTTTTCAG
>JAFDHS010000418.1 GCA_019308655.1 Deltaproteobacteria bacterium | reverse complement strand
GGGACAACTTATAGTTTGCACCTTGGGGAAAAAGCCTGTTAGAATTATCACAGTTAAAAGCTTATTCACCAAAATCAAAAAATTAGTGCAAACAATAAGCAGTCCGGAGTAATAATTGATGGTATAAAGAACTACTACTGCACACGTAAAACCGATCAACAGTCAAAAGTAGACTTGACCCTGTTTTCCCAGCAATTCGGATAGCTCCCGTTCCATTCCTGACAGACGTATAAAACCGGGCTCGTGACCAGAGCTAAATTCCACTAATATATCGATATCACTGTCTGGGCGGAAGTCTTTTCGCAGCATGGAACCAAACAATGAGAGTTTACGGATATGGTTTTGTCGACAAAATTCAATGAGCTTATCTTTTGGTATGGAAAAGTCACGCAGCATTAATTTGTCTCCTATGTCCATTTACAAAAAATATTTAATCATCCGGAAAACCATTGAAGAAGATGTCTCAAGTCTACCTTTACCCTTTAGTTATTTCAAGTCTGATCTTTTCGATCCTTTTCCTGAAATTTCGGTCCTTACCGATCTCGGTTCATTGGATACACTGCGTTGGGATTGATCCCATACGGATTCATTTACCCGATAATGTATGCAAAGAACATCCTTTATCTTTTTGATATCCGGCGCCAAGACCAATAATGACGGAATCTCCTGATGGTCTTTTTGGAGATAAAATGAAAAGAATAAACTCCCGGTTTAGCACATGATAGCAGGCGCCAGGATACTCTATTCGTAAAGGTCTGCTCATATGATTTGGGTATCAAATGTATTGATAAAACTTAAACGTAGACTTGACTTCTATGTTATAATTTTGCATTTGACTTTGCCATGAAGCGTAATTACAATACATACATAACAACCCTGAAAATATAAGGAATAATTTTTATGGAAAAACAAGTGCGTACAAGAGATATTAAATTGGTTCCTGTTGGTAATTCAAAAGGCGTTCGCATACCTAAAGAACTCCTTCAAAAGTATGGCTTTAATCAATCTTTATTGCTTGAAGAAACAGAACAGGGGCTGCTTCTTAGAAAGAAGGAAGACGGTAAACTTTCTTGGGAAGATACCTATAAAGCTATGGCCGACGAAAAAGAAGATTGGACCGATTTTGACACAACACTTCTCGATGGATTGGATGATGAAGAATTTGAATATTAAAAGATATGAAAAAAAAATACGTCCTGTTGTTATCATTAGCCAGGATGAAATGAATAAATATTTAGAAACCGTTGTCATTTGTCCATTAACTTCAAAGTTGCACCAACAATGGAGAAGCCGACTTCAGGTTAACTGCGCAAACAAAAAAACTGAGATAGCAGTTGACCAAATACGCACCATCAGCAAACTGAGATTAAAAAACAAAATTGGTCGATTATCAAAATTGGAAGCTGCTCAATTACGAAAACTGATAACCGATATGTACGCAGAATAATCCCAACGATTCGGATTTATCTTGGCACGAGAATCCACGGAATTCGCGAAACCTATTCTTTGGGTGAGTCAGAAGAGGGTAACGTTATAATAAAAATTTACTCCGCCAACCGCTTTAACGAATAGATCCCCTCCAGGCCGCTGATCGGCTTGGGCAGCTTTTCCTTTTTTGTATAATAAATATCCTTGAATCGCTGATAGTTTTTTGAAACAAAGGCTTTGGTTCCGATAATCCCTGAATCGGTAAAGTACCGGGTGCGATATCGGAACCGCTTCGCCCGGCTCAGATTAAAATCATTTTCCCGTTCTTTTTCCAGTGTTTCTCGATCAATTGTATTCGCGTGTTCTTTTCCCGAACTTTTCAAAGCACCGGCTTCATAAACATACCGGCGGTAACGCCGTAAACGTTCGGCATCATCCATCTTGCCAAATTCTCTGAGACCGAAATCCAGGGAGAGGAAATCGTTCTTATTTAACGTTTGAACATGATACCCCAGAGAGCTCCAGCGATAATCTTCAGGGCGTTTTACGATTCCGGCACGAATCGGATTCAGATCGATGTAAGCCAGGCAGTTGATCAGGGTCTCGCCGTTTTCAACAATAACGCTTTTGAACCGATCGCCCCAGAGGGTGCCCCGACGATTATGCCTTTTATTATAAAAAAAGGTAAACCGCTGTTTAATCTCTTTGATAAACTCCGAAA
>JAFDHS010000041.1 GCA_019308655.1 Deltaproteobacteria bacterium | reverse complement strand
CTCACTTCAATAACTGCATTAGCAAAAAATAAGGAGTATCACAGGTGGTTTCAGGATGGTGAAATTGAGTTTAAATTGGCTGCATAGAACTCAAAAACACTCGCACAGGTGGAATATTTTATGCGCTTGATTGTATCTTCAGCCGCCATGATCAGACTGATAAGTCGAATATTCCGGTATGCATTCCCACGCAGGAGCGTGGGAACGAGAAAAAAATACAAGTATCCAATAAAAAATTCATGAGATTGTTTTTCCCTCAAATTCATCAAGAATATATTCGGGTAAAGGGGCATCGAAATCATCAGGAACATGAAATTCACCTGCACAAAGTCCAAAGGGACGACGGTTGACAGGTTTTGGCAGAACAGGCTTTATTTCAAAAAAAGGTTTCCCGTTGCGAGTGATGAGGAGCGCTTTTCCAGCTTCAATGTCCTTAATATAATTATAAAAATTATGTTTGATGTCATATAGTTTTATTTTTTTCATCAGTTGTTAGAGCTCCTTTTTTCTTTGTGCCTGGGGTCTTAGTGGCTGAGTAACTACCGCAATTTTTAATATAATAATTTAAAAATATATTTAAAGCAAGGAGTTCCCATAAGAACCGGATTCCAAAAGGGGTTAAAAGTGCCTTGGTTTCATCTTATAGAATTAAGAACCGGTTTTCGGATTGAGAATTCATAAACTGCGGGATCATTGATATTTCTATGATTTTATTCGATTGGATTACTATTTTCTCTTGATTTTTATATTCTATTTTATTAAAAGCACTTATCTTTATTCAGGTGCTCAATAAGAGCTTAATAGGGAACCCCGTTAGAATCGGGGACGGGCCCGCCGCTGTGATCGGGGACGAATACCGCATATATGTCACTGTCTGGCTGAAACAGATGGGAAGGCGCGGTAACTAGGATGAACCGAGAGTCAGAAGACCTGCCTGAATAACAAGGCGTAATCCTCGTGGACGGAGGACTGCTGGAAGATTTTGAGGATAAAAAGGGATATCCCCGGATCGGTTTTAATCGGTTCGGGGATTTTTTTTGCCTTGGACCCTGGTTTTAAAATGAATTTAGGTAAGGAGGAAAACAAGTGAAGAAATGGTTTTTTTTGTGTTTAGGTGTTGCTGTTTTAGTATTGCCGGGATTTTGCCAGGCTAAAGAGGACAAAAATTCTCAAGAGCCGGTTGTAGCAATGGAAGAAATGGTTGTGACCGCCGGCAGAATCCAAGAGAAGAAAAAAGAGATTACCACCCATGTGACGATAATTGATAA
Organism: Deltaproteobacteria bacterium; assembly: GCA_019308655.1. Taxonomy (GTDB): domain Bacteria; phylum Desulfobacterota; class Desulfobacteria; order Desulfobacterales; family JAFDHS01; genus JAFDHS01. Next base: position 6,845 of record JAFDHS010000041.1, on the reverse strand, counting down.
AGAACAAATCAAGATGTCTTCCGCCCAGGATCTCGGGGATTTATTAGGTGAAAAAGCCGGTTTGTACATAAGAAAATACCCAGGGACACTGACTACCGTAGGTATTCGAGGTTTCAGAACGGAGACCCATGGCAATGATCTTATGGGTTATGTGTTGATTTTAATAAACGGTCGAAGAGCAGGCACCGGTAATCTGGCTAAGATCATGACTAAAAACATAGAAAGAATAGAGATCGTCAGGGGACCCGCTGCCGTTCAGTATGGGTCCGCGGCGTTAGGCGGCGTTGTTAATGTCATCACCAAACAAGGCAAGGACAAACCCGAAGCCTTTGTTGATGCAAAATTGGGAAGTTTTGGTTATGAGGAAGGTAATGCCGGTTTCTCAGGCAGGGCTGGAGTTTTTGATTTTTCCGGAAGTTTCGGCCGATCATCCATGGATGATTATGATACCGGTGACGGAAAAAAGTTTCACAACACCGGTTATGACAGTAAAATTAATGGCAGCTTGAATCTGGGTTTGGAAATTTTACCCGGAAACCGGGTTGGTATCATTTATACGTATTTTGATGCGGATGAAGTCGGCAATTCCAATTATTTGAGTGCAAATGATCTTGACGACCATAAAGATACCTCGAATAAATCAGTTGATTTTATTTATGAGGGTAGAACACAATCGGGTCAGTTTTCATGGAATGCCAAATATTTTACGGGTGATGATAAAGATAAATGGGTTAATCCGGCAGGAAGTGATCCGGATGGCTTTGATCTTTGGTATCCTTCGAGCAAAATGGAAACCGAATCCGAAGGTGCTCAGGGGCAGGTATCTTTAAATCTGGATATTGCAACGGTTACCGCCGGGTTTGACTGGGTCAATTATGATATTGAAGCAACGTGGTCGCCCGAGAAAACGGAATATGATAATACGGCCGGATTTGTTCTGGCAAAGACCCGGCTTTTGGATCAGCGCCTTATTTTAAGCGGCGGGTTGAGGTATGATGAATTTGATGTAGAGATGAAGGAACCTAAGGGAAGAGATGAGGACCAGGATAATTGGAGCCCGACTTTTGGGGCGGCTTATCTGGTAAATGATTTTGTTAAAATCAGAGCAAATTATGCCGAGGCCTTTAAAATGCCCAGTGCTAAAGAACTGGCTGCGGATTTTTTTTCATGGGGAACCCATTATATAGGTAACCCTGATCTGGATCCGGAAACCAGTAAAACCTATGAGGGAGGTATAGACTTTTCTTATGCTTTCTTTAATTCATCCCTTACCTATTTTTATACTGATTTTGAAGAGAAAATTGAATCCGCAACGACGGCGGGTGGTGACAGTACATGGGAAAATATCGGTGATGCAACCATGTCCGGGTTTGAAGGTGAATTCTCTTACGATATAGGCCCGTTATTCTCATGGGATTTTCAAATAAAACCGTACGCCGCCTTTACTTATCTTACTGAATATGAAGATGAAGATGAAGAAACAGATGAGGACTTGCAATACACATCCGATATTACCCTTTCTTATGGTATTACGGTATCGGATTTTAACGGATTTTTTGCCAACTTAAACTTTGCCTATCTCGGAGAACAGGATATTACGGATTATGAAGGCGGTACCTATCAGGTCATAAAAAAAGGCGGTTTTACGGTAGCAAATTTAACCGTCAGTAAAAAAATTGCGGACAGTGAGAAATATGGAGGACTGACCTTGAGAGGAGAGATCCAGAACCTTTTTGAAAAGGATTATGAATATGTTCAAGGTTATCCCATGCCGGGAAGAAGTTTTTTTCTGGGTTTGAGCTATGATTATTAGAACCTGTTTCAAAACTTCATTTTGTATTTCCTGTGCTTTTTTGGACGGGAGGATATGATTTAATAGCACTCAGGAGGGGTGTCTTGTCAGGCACCTCTCTCAAAAATCAAAGTGAGGAACAAGATGGAACTGAAAAGCCTTATACTCGGCCTTTTTTTTTCTATAGGCATATTTGGAATCAAAAGTGGTATCGGGTTACAATATTTTTTCCATCAGCAGAAAAAATTGATCGGAAAGATTGTTTTCTTTTTACTTTTTGCTTCAGTATATTTTTGTGTTTTTATGGTTTGTGCACAGGTTCTGAACCGAATCGACATCCTCCGGTACTTTGAAATGATGCAAACTTTTTTTAAGTCAGGAATGTTTATTCACATCATGATGGCCGGGTTGATGACGATATGGGGGATCAGGCTTTTAAAAAAAGACGATCATTCAGATCAGGCAAGCTATGGCTGGGCGGTCCTGGCTGTTCCCTGTCCGGTTTGCATTACCGTAATTTTTTTTACCGTGGCCTTCCTTTTGTCCTGTTTTCCTGATGCCGGGAATGCGGCGGTATTGTCTGCATATGCAGGATTTGTAGGGATCAACCTTTTGACCGTGATTTTGATGGGTTTTTGGCAGAGCCGGTCAAAATCGACTCCGGAATCAATACTGGGCACGGCCATGCTGATCATCGCGGCCTATTTTTTTCTGTCGGTTATCATCATGCCCCAGTTCGGCGATCTGGACAAGATATACCGGATGGCTCAGTACAAAGGTGAAAACCGGATGATGGATATAAAACATACGGTTTCTCTTTATGTTCTTATAGCGGCTTCTTTTAATGTCGGATTTTTGTTGATGAGAAGAAAAACAGGCCGCTCGTCAATCAAAGTCGTTTGAAAAACCAAGGGCAATTAATCCAAAATACGTGAGTAAATACAATCAAGGAGGATTTAAAATTGGACATCGGCGCACTCTTAAAGTCATTTATCTATCTTATTGCTTCATCTCTTCTTTATCCGGTATTGCTGCTTCTTGTACTGTTGACCTTGTGGGTACTGGTATATTCCGGTTCTTTTTTTGCAGAATGGCTGGAACGGTTGAGGCTTGGCAAGTACAAATCGGAAGAACTCCCGGCTATTTTAAGAGAGGGAGAAAATATGAATGTATTCTCCCATCGGGTCAAAAATTACATCGATAGATTTCAACGGTTAATCAACGGCAAAGAACAGATAACGGAAGTAGAAATTGAAATTGAGAACATGATTCAGGAAAATACCTTTAAAATATGGAAGTCTATGGATTTTCTAAGGATTCTTGTCAGGGTGGCGCCAGGACTCGGCTTGATTGGCACCCTCATCCCCATGGGAACCGGACTGGCGGCATTGGGGCAGGGAGACATGACCAAGCTTACAACTGACCTGGTGATCGCCTTTACTACCACCGTGGTGGGGCTGACATTGGGCATCAGCGCTTTCTCTTTTTACACGGTTAAAAGAAGATGGGTGGAAGAAGATATTAAAAATATGGAACTGGCTACCGAAATTTTGGCCGAGCCGCTGGCCGGGGGTCGGAAAAAATGAGATATTTCAAAAAAAAGAGAAGCGGCATCGGCAGCAAGTCTGTTGAAAGCCAGGCGTTCAGAGATGATGATCCCATGACGGGTGTTGCCAATCTTTTTGATATCGGACTGGTCTTTATTGTGGGACTGCTTCTGACGTTGTTTTCCGTTTACAATCTCCAGGATCTTTTTAACGAGAAATCGGACCTGACCATCATGAAACAAAGCAAGGACGGTCAGATGGAGATCATCACCAAAAAGGGCAAAACCATAAAGGCGATCAAGGTGACCAAGGACAAAACCCAAGGGCAGGGCCAACGACTTGGAATTGCTTACAAACTGCAAGACGGAAGCATGGTTTATGTACCGGAATGATGGAAAAATTTTGATCCGTCTCTTTTATTGTTCTTCGGATATGCATTCCCACGCAGGAGCGTGGAAACGAGAATAACGAGAATACAAAAAGACGGAGCGAAGTGATTCATTGCTTAAGACGTGTCACCGACACGTCTCTACAACTTTAGCTTACTTTTTCGGTTTATCCGGGTTGGGTAGTTTACTGATGAAAAAAATTGTTACGGTCTCTATGCTTGTTTTTTTATTGTTTCCTTCCATCTCCATTGCCAAGCGCATATCATTTTTGGTGGTTGATGCCAATACCTGCCTTTTGAATAAGGCCATTAAAGGCTTAAGGCTTCCTGAAGGCATTGAAGTCAGATTCTTTATACACAAGGATATGAGAGATGATACTGAGGCACAGGCATTTGTTTCTTCATCCGAGGTCATCATCGTTGATGTTATGATGAAGGAATTGAGTGAATATCTGGTCGCCCATGTTGATTTTGTGAACAAGCGGATTTATGCCGTCAGGGGGGCAAGGGATACTGAAACCCTTAAAAAGCAGGGGTTTATTTTTGATCTTGCCGTTAAAGTGTATTATCAGTACATGACGGTGAAAAATATTCAAAACCTGGTTTACCGGGTGGTCAATAAAGCGTTTGATTCGTCTTTTCCCTATGCGGAACCGGAACGACTGCCTGAGTTGAGGATTTATCACCCGGATAATAAAGACGTTTTTACCTGTTATGAAGACTATTTGAAATGGTATGAAAAACGGTCGGGATATGTAAAAAAAGCCCCTTGGGTTGGTATCATGGCGTTTTCCTCCATGCTTATGGAAGGGCAGACGGAAAGCATGGATTATTTAATAAAGCAGCTTGAAAACCAAGGTTTTAATGTTATTCCTGCTTTTGGAAGAGACCTGGATATCCTGACGCGGATTTTTCTGGATGAAAAGAGAAAGTCGAGAGTCGACCTTGTGCTGGCCTATACCCTTAAATTTTATTCTTCGATCAACGATAAGCTCAGGAGCGCCATCAAGGCGCTGGATGTTCCCATGGTAAATGCCATCCATCTGTATGGCAGTACTATCGAAGAATGGGCAAAAGACCCCAGAGGCCTTTTGCCCATGGATGTGATGTGGAACATCGCAAATTCCGAAATATCCGGAATCATTGAGCCCACGCCGTTGTCCGGTAAGAAGGAGAGGGTTGATTCCGAATCGGGCAGGCATTATTTTGTGCACCGGCCTGTAGAAGAAAACATTGATCTGCTGATTTCCAGACTGAAAAAATGGGTGGCGTTAAGGCAAAAGGCCAATGAAAAAAAACGGGTTGCCATTCTTTACTACAATCACAGCCAGGGTAAGCAGAATATCGGTGCCAGCTATTTGAACGTGTTTAAAAGCCTTGATTTGATTTTAAACCGCATGAAAAATGAAGGCTATCAGGTAAAGGCGGACCAACAGATCAGTGAAAATGCCGTCAAGGATCTGATTTTAAAATACGGCAGAAATATCGGAAGCTGGGCGCCGGGAGAATTGGACCGGATGCTCAGAGAAGAAAAGGTGATTCGGCTGCCGGTTTCAACCTACCGGAAATGGTTTGATGATTTGCCGGAAGATTTTAAAACAAAAGTGATCAGCCAGTGGGGCAGGGCGGAAGCGTCGAATATCATGATCAAAGACGGGCATTTTATTATCCCGGCGGTTTTGCTGGGCAATGTCATGGTAATGCCGGAACCCTCCCGCGGCTGGGGTGACGAACCCATGAAGCTCTACCATGATCCCACCTTATACCCCCATCATCAGTATATCGCAGCCTATCTGTGGCTCAAGCATGTGTTCAAGGCCGATGCCATGATTCATCTGGGAACCCATGCCACCCATGAATGGCTTCCGGGAAAACAGGCCGGACTTTCAGCATCTTGCCCGCCGGATGTTCTGATTACCGACATCCCCAATATTTATCCTTACATCGTGGATGATGTCGGCGAGGGAATTCAGGCCAAACGAAGGGGCAGGGGCGTGATTATCGACCACATGATTCCCCCGCTCAAAGAGAGTGAACTTTATCACGAGTACGCTCGGATTTACGATTTGATCAGCAGTTACAACCGTTCAACCTCGGTGGCCAGTAAGACTACAGGCCTCAAGTTGAAGAAGATCATTGATCTGGTTAAAAAAACGGGGATTGATAAAGATCTCGGCATAACTGAATTTGATGAGGAAGGTCTGGAAGAAATCGAGCATTATCTTTTGGAAATCAGAGAAAATTTTATGCCCTACGGCCTTCATACCTTTGGCCGGGCATATGAGGGAGAGGCCCTTGAGGAGACAGTCAACTGCATTGTTAAACGAAATACCGGGTTTGATAAGGATCAGGCCCGAAAAAAGGTTTATGATTCGGGAAGACGAGAAATCGATAACCTGATCAAGGGGTTAAACGGCGGCTATATTCCATCGGGGGAGGGGAATGACCCGATTCGAAATCCGGCCGCTGTCCCCACCGGAAAAAATTTTTACGGATTCAATCCGGCAAAGGTACCTTCGAAAATAGCCTGGGAACTGGGTAAAAAAGCAGCTCAGGAGATTATCGATAAACATATAAAGGAAAAGAAATCCTATCCCGACAAGGTGGCTGTGGTGCTATGGGCCACGGAAACCATTCGAAATGAAGGGGTCAACGAATGTACTATTTTATACCTGATGGGGTTAAAGCCGAAGTGGGATCGCTCGGACCGGGTCACCGGCACTGAAGTGATTCCGGGAAGAGAGTTGAAAAGACCCAGAATCGACGTGTTGATGAATCCGTCCGGGCTTTACAGGGATCTTTTTCCCAACATGCTTAATTTTCTGGATAAAGCACTCCAGAAAGCAGCCGCCCAGCAAGATATAGAGAACCTTATCCGCAAGCATAATGAACAGATCAAGACCCGTCTGATAAAATCCGGCATGGATGAAAAAGAGGCGGATATCTTTTCCCGCATTCGGATATTTACGGAAAAGCCGGGTTCCTATGGGACCGGTGTGGCTGAAATGACCGGGGCGTCCGGTTTCTGGGAATCGGATGATGAAATCGTCAATGTCTATGAAAACCGGGTCGGTTATGCCTTTGGCCTGGGGAAATGGGGAGAACCGGCAAAAGAGGT
>JAFDHS010000417.1 GCA_019308655.1 Deltaproteobacteria bacterium | reverse complement strand
CCGTCAGTTTAGGGATGATAGAAAAAGGCCTTAATGTGGCAACACTTTTCAGTATCCAATATGTATAAATTGCATTATCGTTTTTTTACTACCTATTCAAGGGTACCAGTGCCGCAGCATAACCGTGGTGTTAAACAGCCTTCGATTGTATAAATCCGGATAAGTACCTGTTGTTATGCTGCTTTTATTTCTCTAACGTGAAGAATTTCATTTCCCTGTATTGGTCGTATATCTTTGGCATCAAGAGTTACCACTGCAATTGTTTCCCCTTTTCCTGTGACAAATTCTACCTCAAAAGCCTGGCCACTTTTATAGCGATGTACCACAGTGCCAATATCACCTCGATTTAGACCGTGCTCCGAAAAATCATGGGAAAGAACAACGGTTTCAAGTTCTTTAATCATTTTCAGCCCCTTTCTTTTATATATTTCACGCTGGATATGCCGTTACAAATCGCGGTCGATTATCCTCTGATTCTACTATCCATATGGTCCGTAAACGCGCATTGGTACCGTTTGGTGTAACAATTTCCCCATCAATAATATATTTTGTACCAAAAGGAGTTGCAAGTTTTTGCTTGATTTCATAGTATTAGGCAATCATGAGTAAAGCGCTTCGCAATTGATCGGCATTTGCTTTGCTGTAGCCGAGGGTTCGAAAAAATTTTGCCTTCGTCTTTCCGACGGCATGAGTTTCTGATAAAAGATACTCAGTCAGTTTCTGTTCCGGAACATGTGTCTGTTTGTAATTCGGAAGTTTCATTTTAAAGTGGGTCAATAATTCATAAAAGTTAGCTCATTTTTTCGGTTTATCCGGATCAGGCGTTTATGCATAATATTTCATATTCTTCCCCGGTCAGGCTTATTCCTCCTTTGTCCGTCACCTCAAATGTATTTTCAACCCCGACCATTCCAACTCCGGGGATGCCTATTTTGGGTTCAACAGCCAGGACCATACCTTGCTCGATGGGAAGGTCAAAGCCTTTTGCTATCACGGGGTATTCGTCAATGGCAAGGCCGATGCCATGGCCGATAAATTGTACTTTATTTCCGCCAAGGGCCATAAACCCTTCAGACCAACCGCTTGATTCGGCCCATGAAAAACAATGTGCAGCCAGTTCAGCTGGCAAAGCTCCGGGTTTGAGATTTTCACTTATCCAATTCTGTATTTTTATACAAAAATCATGGGCCGCATGTACCCGGTCAGGGATACCGGCCGGATCACCTGCCCAATAAACTTGAGTTTTATCCGTTTGATACCCTTCAAACAGTTTTATCCGTTTGATACCCTTCAAACATAAAACCCGTGTCGCATATTAATGGTTCCCCGGCCTGCCAGGTCTTCATGTCTGATCCCATATGGGGAATGGCGGGATGTGCTCCGTGTAACCCCACCGGGCCATTGAAAACACTGGAATAATTGGCACTGTCACCGGCGGCAATGTGGCCGAGAAAAACTTCTTCACCATAATTTTGCATGCGCAAAAGTCCCTGGTGCCCTTCCGCGAAAAAAACTTCCCAGAATATTTTTGCCACTTGTTTTTCCGTCATGTTAACCCTTAAGAGAGACGGAATAAGTTTTTGCATGCATTTTGAATGCTTGCTTCCTGCAAAACGTATTCTTTCAAGTTCCCATTCTGATTTTTTAGCACGAACCATTATGAAGATTGGAAAGACGTTTGGTTAAAGATTGTCCCAAGGCCCAGGAAAGGCCGTTCATTTCAGCAGCAATTGTCGAGGGAATGGGAAACCCGAGGTCTTCAAGAATCTGCAGAATATCTCCATAAGAACGAAAAGGGAAGATGTGTTCCAATGGTGATTCCAATTTGGCCCGCTCCAAACCTCGCCGGCAAAGCAGGACGGGTTGGCCCTCCACCGGCAGCCAAAAAACGCCATTACCCATGGTACCGGTAAAATAATAGATATTGAGCCGGGAAAAGATCAATAACCCTTCAGCTTCGGGAATATATTCCTGAAGCATGGATTGACAACGCTGCCAGCGGGATTTGAGTTCATTAAACGGAATATTTTTCATTGTTTTCTCCTAAACCTTTTTTTCCACAATTCCTTTTTACTTTCAAAATCGGCTTTAATTGTACCCTACCAAGAAAGGGACTCTTGCTGAATCGGGCTTTATATCCTTTCAAAGTTATTGTCAACATTGCATCCTTGATTGTGATTCAATCAAGGGAGGTCTCCCGTGTCAGGATGACTTTTGCAATAGTATTTCAGGAAATTCTCCTGCAAAAATGAGCCCTTCTCCCTATGGACAAATTTCAGTTGAAATGGGAAAAATAAATTAATCACAATTTGACTCAGACTGCTGAAATGAAACTCCTAACCCGGAGGAGGTACCATGATCAAGTTTATACACCTGAGCGATTTGCACATCCATGGAAGTAATATGAAAGAAGATAATGTTAACACGATTAAGATTATCGATTATATCATTGGCCGATATGCTGATTATAACAAAGAAGAAAAACCGGTTGTTCTGATTACAGGCGATATCACAGACGATGGAAAGAAAAATCAATACAAAAACGCGGTGAAAATTCTGGGACCATTGGTAAATGAAAGGTTTGAGGTTTTAGCCTGCCCTGGAAATCACGATTATGGGCCGGCCGGAAATATTTATACGGAAAAATCTCAGCAATTATTTCAGGATTACATCCTGGGAGAGCTGTTGAACATAAAAAAAGCCGGTGACAGTTCCGTCACTATGGAGGATCTGTACCCAATGCAAAAATCTTCAGAGGAAGTACTGTTCATTGGACTTGATTCCGTAGTTGGTAATGAAGATGAATTGCTTCATTTCGCTAGTGGTGAGGTTGGAAAGCCTCA
>JAFDHS010000040.1 GCA_019308655.1 Deltaproteobacteria bacterium | reverse complement strand
TGCCGATGACGGAGTTGGAAATCCGGAAAAAGGTCCCGGCATAAAAATCAATGGATTCTCCGGGGAAAGCGCATCGAGGCCCGGCGTTTTTACATGGTCCCAGAGCATTTTCATCCCGAGTCCCCTGCCGCCGACAAAATTTTCCAGGTCTTGTGTGGGAATCGGTTTTTTTTCTATTTTACCCGTCGTCAAATTGACATACAGAACCACACCATAATACCCATATATTCTTTTTTTCATTTTGCCCCCTCAAGTTAAAATCACAAATCTCAAGCACCAAATCTCAAATAAATCTCAAAATACAATCTCCAAACTCCAGGAAGATCTCAAATATCTTTGGTTAGTTGTTTAAAATTTGGAATTTTGTTCATTGGAATTTATTTGTTATTTGGAATTTTCCTGATCATTTTGCAAAAAGAACCATTTTAATAACCCCAAATATTGAGTAAAAATGGAAATTTCTATACTATCATATTAATTCTTATACCATCGCTTGATCAGCTCTTCAGCGATCCGTTCCGGTTTCATACCGTAAAATTCCCTCCCTGTATCGACTTTCACATGGGACAATGCGCCATAGGGGCAATATTTGACACACTGGGGATCTCCCCCGCAAAGGGTACACATCCGTTCAGGTTTGTCGGTTTCCGGGTTGGGAATGATAACGCCTACCCGGCATGCCTCCGCGCATCTGCCGCAACCGATACAGCGATCAAGGTCGTTCTTGATCGCGAGGGTTTGGGGCTCCCGGTACAATGCTCTTCTTCCGGTTTTCGGATGCGGTTCCACCGGGCAGGCTTCAATGCAAGGGGCATCGGGACACATGGCACAAACGGCGGGGACATCGACATCGGGGTTAAAGCCGTAAACCCGAATGTTGGTATAGTGTGGATTGCCCAGACCGGGCAGCATCTCCCCATTAACCATTCGCTGATGATTATAGGCGGAACAAACGGTTTCACATGTTCTGCAGCCGGTACATTTATCATAATCCACAACGATCATTGAATAGGCAAAGGGTTCACCTTCGGTTGCGGCGCAGCCCATGCCGATGATGCCGAATTTGCCTGAAAGGATGAGCGTAGTGCCGCTAAAAATAATATTTTTAATAAAATCCCTCCGTGTGGAATCTTGTGATAAATTTAATGTTTCACTCATGAGATGCCTCCTTGAGGGGTTGGGTTTTCCCTTGGTGAGAGTCTCTGAAGTCAAAATCCCAGGTAAATTTGGCGAATTTGAGGTAATCGTTTTATCTTGAAATTTTAACTCCTATTCTGGGGCACATCTGAGAAACCGGGCAGGTGCTGCACAAGGGAGAGACAGGCTTGCATATGACCTGTCCGAACGCCACAAGGATTTTATTGTAAATTTTCCAGTATTTTCCGGGAAGTTTCTCTCTTAAGGCAAACTCTGTTTTTTCAGGACCGGTCGTCTTTACATACCCTGTTCGGTTGTTTATTCTGTGAACATGGGTATCAACACACATGGCATCCTTTTTATAGCCTTCAATAAGAACAAGGTTGGCGGTCTTTCTTCCGACGCCGGGGAGTTTCAGCAGTTCATCAATTTCATCCGGAACCGTTCCCTGGTATTGATCAATGATAATTCTGCTGATTTGCCTTAGTCGTTTTGCCTTGGTGGGATAAAATCCCACGGGATAAATCAGTCGCTTTAATTGTTCTTCATCAAGATTCAATATTTCCCCTGGTGTCCGCGCTACCTTAAAAAGTTTTGAAACGGCCCGGGTCGTTACCTCATCCTTTGTTCTTAAGGAAAGTACTGTTGAAACAAGTATTTCAAAAGGTGTAGCCCCGTTGTTCGCTGCAAAAGTAACTACCGGCGCATCGCATTTTTTATAGTTTTCCTTTAAAATAACAATAAACCGGTCAATATCAAATTCTTCCAATATCAAATTCCCTTTAGCTGTCCTCAGTTATTCAATTCCTTCCATAAGTTCAGAGAAGCGGGGAATCTCTATCTATTCAGGTGTCAGTACCTTTAATGAAAGATGAGATACCATCGGGTTAAAGTCGCGGTCATCGTGCAGTAACAATAAGCCTTCAAGAATACAGAATGTACCGATGATGACATCAATTGTCTTTCGTACCGTTATACCTTTTTTTCTCAGTATTCTGTAGTTTTGAGCGCTCTGAACTGCAACAGGGTAGCTCCCCATCTCACGAAAAGGAAAAGCACTTAGATAGGATTTGACTGTTTCAAAATCATCATCGGATCGAAATCCTTGTAAAATTTCGGTCAGAATTAAATCACCAATAATTATGGGAACATTGGGAAGAAGATTATCAAGCCGATTCGTCTGCCAACTCTGCCGTCCGTTGAAATAATCGATCCATACGGATGAGTCGACGAATATCATTGATCCAGCCTCATTTCATCAAGGTTGCCCTCCCATTTTAATTTACCCCGTAAATTTTTGACACGCTCCTGTTTTTTGAGTTGAATCAATAAACGCAAGCCATTTTCAACTACAGCTTTTTTGGTTTTCAATTGACTGAGTTTCATCGCTTCAGTCATCAGTTCGTCATCGATAACGATATTCGTTCGCATAATCCCTCCATGTGTATAATTTAATTTAATATACACACAGATAATTTATAACGCAAGTTATAATATTCAAGGCAACTGAAAGAAATTTTAGCCATCGGGGAGCAAATTTTTTACGGTAAATTTGATATGAGAAAAGAAAGAGACCTTGTAAAGATCATAGGGAACTAACAGCAAACCGGGAGTGTCATTTGAACGGACTGCGGCAATCACCTTGAATAGAAGGCATTGATCACCATAAAACAGGAAGCGGCCAGGGTGGTGTAAGCAAAGAGTTGTTTAAGATGTTTTGATTTGGTTTTCATGGCAAATTTGCCTCCGATAAAACCGCCGATAATGGTAACAGCGGCCAGGGGAAGTGCCCAGGCCGGGTTGAAATCGCCTTGAATCGCATGACCGGTAAATCCCATCAGGGCTGTTGCGGCAATAAGGGTAGAGGCCGTACCCACGGCAACACGCATGGGAACGCCGCATGCCAAAACCATGAGCGGAACTAAAAAAGACCCGCCGGATATTCCCACCATTCCGGAACCGAAACCGGCCAATAGCGTTACGGTTGAGGCAATCCACAGATTGACGATGTATGGGTTGCCACCGGATTCAAAACGCCAATACCCGAATTTTTTATCAAAATCCGAATCGGTACGTTCCGAAACAGGGAAAAGCATGATGAGTCCCGCAGCCGCAAGTAAACCCGAGAAGATTACTTTCAACGTAAAACCTGTGAACAAATGGGAGAAATATCCGCCTGCAAGGGCAGCAGAAGCTGCCAAGATACCGATGAAAATCGCCAGGGGCCATGCCACCACCTTGTTTTTCTGAAAAACGAAAAGCGCTGAAATGGCTGTCATGAAAAGAATGAACTGTCCGGTCGTGGCAGCCTGATGCATGGGAATACCGGAAAGGACCAAAACCAGCACATAAAAGTTACCACCGCCTCTGCCTGCCATGGTCATAACGACAGCCAAAACGAAAATAACCACACAAATCGTGATGAGCTTTAACATGGCTTTAGTGAAGATAAGAACTTATACGTTTTTTTGTGCCTGGATTTGTTTCCAGATTTTTCCCGGCTTTAATGCTTCCGTCAGAGCAGCATACCCGCCCTCTACAATACGAACCTGGGTAAATCCTTTGGAAAGAAGGTAGATATAAGCCATTGTCGATCGAACATTGGCAGGACAAAAAATGCCGATAAACATATCTTTGGGGATTTCATCCAACCTGTCGGGAAGCTCATCGACCGGTATCTGTTTGGATACGATACGGGGGTGATGTTGCAATTTAATTGAAATAGCCGCTGCTTCTTCATTTGAACGAACATCCAGGAAAAGGGACTTTTCCGTTTCCAATAATTTTTCCGGTGAAATTTTATGACCACCGACAGCAAAAAACTTCAGTGTCATACTTTTCAGAATCTTATCCATTTTTTCTCCACCCCTTTCCTCTGCCACTACATTTTCCCATGCCTCGGCCTCTACCCATGCCCGATCCCATTTTTCTGCCCATATGCTTATCCATTCCCCGTAAAATATCTGTAAAACCGGGTTTATTTTTAGACGGGTTGTCCTTTACTGAAAACAGATCGGGATTTGTATCCGTATCAAAAATCCGATTGAAATCCATTTGGCGTAACTTTTTATAAAAAAAATTGAATACCTTTTGGACACTTTTTATAGCTGTAGCACCGGATTCTTTGGTATCTTTAGTTTGGGTTTCCGTTTGAGTTCGGGCTTTGGCTTTATAGGAGTCCATATCGGCGTCAGGTTCAGGCCAGGTCCGTCTCTCTTTGTTTGGATTCGATAAAAAGGATTTTACCTGCTCATAAGCCAGGTTGACCTCCTTGAGCTTTTCTTCGGCTTTTTGCTTTTGCTGTGGATCTTCAACAAAACGATCCGGGTGGTAAAATTTGACCTGGATCTTATATGCTTGTTTTGCATCATCTATAGAAGCGCTGGGATCAATTTCGAGAATTTGAAAAGATTTTTGTATATCCATTTTAATTTTTACCCAATATTTTGATTTAAAGTATAAGCATGGTACAGCAGCGACGGTCGGGAGAGAGTGAAATATTTCCTTTACGTTATTCCACGTATTTTCAGTTACGGGCCTTTTTGGGGAAAGAGTAGGAAAATCAAGATAATTTCGTCGGAGAGCCACAAAATATTGAAGCGAATCAAGACCTTAAAAGTAAGAAATTGTGGCGGAAGTGCATGGGAATCGAACCCACCCGGGACGGTTTTAACGCCCCACACCGGATTTGAAGTCCGGGAGCCCCACCAGTGAGCTGCGCACTTCCATTTGATTTAAAGAATATATATGTTATATAATTCTTTGTTTTTGTCAACATTTTTTAATTGGACTAACCCGGATATTATATATAAAGCCCTTTGCGATTCTTTGCGTTCTTGGCGGCAGAAAAAAATTAAGCGCAAAGGCTAATAAAATTGATAGAATGCCCCATAAAGGAAAAGGTTGAAATATGATAAACAGGGAGAGACTGGCGGAAACATTCAAATTTCTTGTTGAAATCGACAGTGTGTCAAAAAATGAAAAAGCTGTTTGCCATGAAATTAAAAAAATTTTTGACTCCATGGGAGCAGAAACAATTCTCGACCATGCCGGGGAAAAGGTGGGGAGCAATACAGGAAATCTTATCACCAGGTTTGAGGGAAACACTGAGGCGCCTCCACTTCTTCTCAGCGCGCACATGGATACGGTGGGACCGGGGACAGGCATAAAAGCCGTTTTTAAAAACGGTGTATTTACCAGTGACGGAACAACAATACTCGGTGCGGATGACAAAAGCGCCATAGCCATATATATAGAAATCATGAGGATCCTTCAGGAAAACAAATTGCCCCATGGCCCTATTGAATTCGTCTTTACCATCTGTGAGGAGATCGGACTTTTAGGTGCTAAAAATCTCGACATGGGCCTTATTACGGCAAAATACGGTTATGTACTGGATACTGAAAATACCGAAGGGATCGTTACGCGGGCACCGGCTGCAAACAGCCTTGAGTTCAAGATTCACGGCAGAGAAGCCCATGCAGGCGCATTTCCTGAAAAGGGGATCAACGCCATATTACTTGCGAGCAAGGCAATGGCCGGACTTGAACTGGGACGGATCGATAATGAGACCACCTGTAATATCGGCATGATAAAAGGAGGAATCGCTACGAATATCGTTCCCAACCTGGTAAAGATCAAAGGAGAGGCCAGGAGCCTTGACCCGGAAAAGTTAACCAGGGTTACGAATACGATTGTTAAATCATTTAAGGATGTCGTTGAAACTTATCCAAGGAGTTCTGCTGAAGATCTCCCCCGCCTTGAGACCCGGATAAACAAAGATTTTTCAGGCACGGACATTCCCGAAGATCATCCTGTTGTAACACTTGCCCAAAAGGCTGCCGTAAACCTGGGGAGAAAAATGGCCGTTACGACATCAGGCGGCGGGTCGGACGCCAATATATTTTTTGAAAAGGGAATTATTACCGGCGTAATCGGCACGGGAATGCATAATGTTCATACGGTACGTGAATCCATCCGTCTCGATGATATGGTATACACATCAGAGCTTTTACTTGAAATTATAAGGCTTTCACACTTAGAGCCTGTTTAAAAACTGATGAATCCGCTCTCACACTTTTTCACTTGGATTCCCTGATTTTTAAACAGGCTCTTACATAACTAACAATTCTTGACAAGAATTATACCAGATTATAAAACAGGCCATGAATTCAAGACAATCATCCGTTATTATGTGCCTTGCAACAGGTTGCTTTGTTGGAAACATAGCTTTTGCCCCAGGTACGTTTGGAAGCATCGCCGGGCTTTTTCTCTGTTTTCTTTTTTCCGCAATCAATCCGTCAATCGCAATAATCGGCATCTTATTGTTAATTATATCAGCCATATGGATTTCCGATAAAGCTGAAAAAATAATAGGAACAAAAGATCCGGGTTGTATTGTGATAGATGAAATTGCAGGCATTGCAGTAACGTTGGCGGGTCTGCCTTTTACCTTCACTTACGTTGCTGCCGGTTTTTTCATCTTCAGAATCCTGGATATCTTAAAACCGTTTCCCATAAGAACGTTCGAACGGAAATTTTCAGGCGGAGCGGGCATCGTCCTGGATGATGTAGCCGCCGGTATCATCGGCAATATTGTTTTACGCATCATTTTTTATTTATCGGATAAATTCTAAAAAGTTGATATTTAAGTACTATAGCAAAAGTAATCCAGTATATGGTACAAAGGAAATTCCAAATAACAAATTTCAAATAGCAAATAAATTCCAATGAAAAAAATCCAAATTCCAAACATCTAACCAAAGATAGATATTTGGAATTTTCCTGGAGTTTGGATTTTGAGTTTTGTGATTTATTTGAGATTTGCTGCTTGAGATTTGAGATTTAGTCAAACCGGTTTATAAGTGTTGGAAAACATATGCGCGAGTAATTATTTTGGGGTTTATATGTCTGATATAATACGCACTTTTATAGGCTTTGAGCTTCCGGAAAATATCATTTCAGCTATCGGCTCGGTTCAGGAGGGATTAAAATCATACGGGCTTAAGGTCAGGTGGGTCCGCCCGAAGAACATTCATCTCACGCTGAAATTTTTAGGTGATATAAAGGTTTTTGATATAAAAAATGTCGGGCAGGCCATAACTGAATCCGTAAAAGAAAATGGCCCGATATCTCTTCAGGCAAAAGGAATCGGTCTTTTCCCCGGCATAAAACGTCCCCGGGTTATATGGATCGGACTTGCCGGTCAGATGGAACCGTTGATTGGATTGCAGAAGATTTTGGATGAAAATCTTTCCCAAAGGAGAGCAGACCTTTTAAAGGTCATCTTACACTCGGACGGATAAAGGGAAAACTCAATCCCAAAACACTTGCTGATGCAATCAAAGAATTTGAAAGATTTGAATCAGAAGTATTTGATCTGTCCGGAATTACCTTGTTCAAAAGCGAACTGACACCCAAAGGTGCCATTTATACGGAACTTATAAGTGCCTCTCTGGGGCAGAAGCAATAATGACATAAGTACCGGGCATAATTTAAGAAAGTGTGAAGTGACTAAAGTGAGCTAAAGTGACTAAAGTTGAGGAATTCTATCAATTTTATATATAAATTTATATATAAAAAGACGGAGCGAAGCGACTCATTAACTTTAGCTCACTTCAAACTTTAGCTCACTTTTCCAATTTATCGGGGTTAGGTACTTAACCAAGTATATGTTGAAGGAGTAGGTGAGGATATGACCATTTCAGAAGAAAGGGAAAAAGCGATACAAACAGCCATGGGGCAGATAGAACGCCAGTTCGGCAAAGGTTC
>JAFDHS010000416.1 GCA_019308655.1 Deltaproteobacteria bacterium | reverse complement strand
GCTTTTGCCGGCGTGCTTGAAAAAGAAGGCATTAATATACAGGCATCGACATTTTTGCTTCCTGATCTTTTGGCGCCGGAAGGCTGTTGGACAAAGCGGAAACCGAGCCGATCGGAAAAGGCCGACATTGACCTGGGATGGAAGCTGGCAAAGGAGATCGGGCGTCTTGATATCGGTCAGTGTGTTGTGCTTAGTGGTGGGTCGGTTTTAGCGGTAGAGGCGGTTGACGGCACGGATGCTACCATAAGAAGGGGCGGAGGACTGGCCGGGGGAACTGCTGTGGTTGTGAAAGTTTGTAAACCCAATCAGGATTTAAGATTCGATATTCCTGCTACGGGTGTGCAGACAATAAAGACGATGCATGAATCCGGTGCAAGAGTGCTTGCTATTGAAGCGGGCAGGGCGGTTGTTTTTGACAGAAAAGAAATGATTGAATTTGCAAACAGGTTCAAAATCGCCATCGTCGCATTAAAAGAACAGGGACAAATCTGATGGGTTCCTTAGAAACAACAGGGTCATTAATGAAAAAACTTCGAGTGGGTGTTGTCGGCGTCGGTTACCTTGGGAAATACCATGCTGACTTGGGAAATACCATGCTGAAAAGTATGCAAAAATGGATAACGTTGACCTTGTGGCGGTTGTGGATGTCAATAGAAAGAATGCCGAAGATATCGCAAAAAAGTTTGGGACAAAGGCGTATCTGAATTATAAGGACCTTTTCGGAAAGGTTGATGCCGTAAGTATTGTTACACCTACCCCGCTGCATTTTGCCGTCGGTATGGATTTTTTGGAAAATGATGTTGATTTACTTCTTGAAAAGCCCATGACGACAACTTTGGAACAGGCCGATGAGCTGATCGGTCTTGCTGAATCAAAGGGGCTTATCGTCCAGGTCGGGCATCTTGAGCGATATAATAAGGCGATTGCAGCACTTGAGAACCTTATAAAGAACCCCATGTTCATAGAGTCCCATCGATTGGGTCTTTACAAGGAGCGCGGTACCGACGTGAGTGTGGTGCTTGACCTTATGATCCATGATATCGATATCATATTAAATTTTGTCAAATCAAAAATAAAGAGTATCCATGCGGCAGGCACCCCTGTGATCTCTAAGCTTGTTGATATTGCCAATGCACGTATTGAATTTGAAAATGGATGTGTTGCCAATATTACGGCCAGTAGAATTTCGACCAAGAGCGAAAGGAAAATCCGGCTGTTTCAAAAAGATGCATATGTATCCGTAGATTTTGTAAAGCGTGAGGTAAATATTGTAAAGCAGAGCGGCAAAGACCATAGCGGGCTGATACCCGGCATGGAAACCCGAAAACTTTTCTTCAAGCAGGGTGATGCTCTGGAAGATGAGTTGAAAGATTTCGTAAAATCCGTAATCAAACGTGAAGCCCCGGAGGTTTCAGGCAGGGTCGGACGTGATGCCTTAAAGGTGGCTTTAACTATTGTGGAATGTATTGATAGTAGAAACAGACGCTTGGCCTCTTGAGTCTTTGCAGTTATTTTTTTTACCGCAAAGAACGCAAAGAAACGCAAAGGTTTTATATATAAAAAGACGGAGCAAATCGACTCATTTACTTTAGCTCACTTCACCGGAGGGGTACCGCGATCTTATGACGGGGTTATTAGAACAAAAATGTATTATGATTATAGCCGGTGAAGCGTCCGGCGATCTTCACGGATCACATCTTGTTAAGGCTATGCGAAAAAAGGATCAATCTCTCTTCTTCTGCGGAATAGGGGGGCAGGCTCTCAAGGATGCAGGAACAAAAATTTTATTTGACGCTTCCAGGCTCGCCGTTGTGGGGATAACCGAGGTGTTTTCCAAAATACCCGATCTTTTAAAGGGGATGACTACTGCCAAAAGAGTCCTTAAAACTTTGAGGCCGGATCTTCTTATATTGATAGATTTTCGAGGTGTTTTCCAAAATACCCGATCTTTTAAAGGGGATGACTACTGCCAAAAGAGTCCTTAAAACTTTGAGGCCGGATCTTCTTATATTGATAGATTTTCCTGATTTTAACTTTTACATTGCAGCTGCTGCAAAAAAAATCGGTATCCCCGTGCTTTATTATATCAGTCCCCAGGTTTGGGCGTGGAGATCCGGCCGTGCAAAAAAGATCAAAAAACTTGTGAATCACATGGCCGTTATCTTACCCTTTGAGGAGGATTATTACAGAGAGCATAAAATTCCCGCGACATTTGTCGGCCATCCTCTGCTGGACACTGATTTTTTCCGAAGCAAGAATTTTTCACACGCCTGTTTTTCAGTTGATAAGGCGTTGGAAAAAAAAGTTAAGGATTTTAATGTAATCGGACTTCTTCCGGGTTCCCGTGACAAGGAGATCTCAAGGCATCTTCCGGAAATGATCGGTGCAGCAAATATTCTGTCCAAACGAAAAAAAAATATAAAATTTATTATTTCCGTTGCGCCTTCAGCGGAAAGGTCTCTTGTGGAAGGGGTGGTTAAAAGATGTCAGGGACCGGCGGTTTTTGAGCTTGTATCAGGCGGGACGGATAACGTGCTTGAAAGGTGCGATCTTGTTATTGCCGCATCCGGTACCGTTACCCTGGAAGCCGGTATCTTTGGTACCCCGATGATAATTGTTTATAAAATGTCCCCTGTAAGTTATTGG
>JAFDHS010000039.1 GCA_019308655.1 Deltaproteobacteria bacterium | reverse complement strand
ACGTAAAGATTAGTAAGAAGCAAAAACCGCTGAATGACAAACAGAGATTTGCGCCAGCACTGTTTTCTTTTATACAGCAACGATTCAAGGGCCTTGTAAACTCTTTTAATAATCCAGTTCGGCGTGGAAGCTCCGGCGGTAATACCGATAGACTTGGCGGACAAAAGAGTTTGAACATCAAGTTCCGCTTCCGTTTCAATATGAAAAGCAGGCTTTCCAGCCTGCTGTGCAATTTCGGCAAGCCGTTGCGTGTTGCCGCTGTTATGCCCGCCCACAACGATTATCGCATCGACCGATGCCGCAAGACGGGTAACATCGGCCTGCCGCTTTTCCGTAGAATCACAAATGGTATTAAAAATCTTGTAGTGAGGGGAATTGGAGCCGGTCCACTTTTTAATCTTTTCAAAAAAATGGGTATTCTGGGTAGTTTGAGCAACAATGATCGCCTTGTCAAAAGCAGAAAGGGCGTCAAGGGCGTCAAGACTGTCGACCACAAAACCGTTCCCCCCTGCATAGCCCAGCAAGCCTTTAACCTCCGGATGGTCCCTGTCTCCGATAATTATTGAGGCATAGCCCTGTTCTGCATATTTATGAATGATGTTCTGGACCTTGATCACACGGGGACATGTCGCATCGACAACATTAAAACCCGCTTTTTTCAGGTCGTCCTTGACCTGCGGGGGAACACCGTGAGCCCGGATAAGAATGGTTCCGGAGCCCTGATCCGGAATATCATTTATAACGGATATGCCCTTTTCCTTTAAGAGATCGAGCACTTGAGGATTGTGAATGAGGGGGCCATAAGAGTATATCGGCTTTTCATCTTTGTTGGATGCATCCAGAGCAATGTCAACAGCTCTGCTTACCCCCATGCAAAAACCCGCGGTTCTGGCAATTATCAAATTCATTTGGACGGAAACGTTATTTTTTTTTAAGGAAAATTTTGTGTTCGACAAGTGAAAGGGAATAAATTATCCCTTTGATAAATTTCTGTTCTCCAAAAATGCTGGTCAATCGAATACCATCATCTTCAGGGTTAACCGTATCAACAGACTCCATGACCAAACTCTCGCTATCTTCTTCAATCAAATAAGCATTGGCTTCACACATGGCATTTACTCCTCATTTTTCTTCCTTTTGGTAAAATTTTTTCAAATGTTCCTGTATAACTGCATCTATAAGATGGGGCAAAGGAACCGGGGTTACTCCCACTATTTCAACATTCTCCTGGGAAAGGGGAATGAGAATTTTTTTTGCGGAGCTGGATGAAACAGCCGTTGCAATATTGGGTGTCACCTCTCCCATCATGGCATGGGCCAGAATGATGCCGATGGGACCGATGATCACATCAACACCCTTTATGGTCTGAACAATTGCATTTTCACCGGAAGCTCCTCTGTTAGCTCTTGCCTTGAGCATCTGGGCAGTTGCAATCGCATTGGTTCCCAGTGCGATAATTTCAATTGTTTCTTCAAAAGATTCTTTTAACTTTCTGATTATGGCACTGCCGATTCCCCCGCCCTGTCCGTCAATCACACATATACGTTTCATATCGATTTCTCAAAATATTTGATGTTTTTTCCAACCCGGAAAAGCCGAGGAGTTAAAGTTTTCTTATCTTTATACGACTTTTTCGATCTTTTTTTGAAAGACGTTTGCCGGGACCTTTTTTTTTCGTTGTAGGTTTCCAGCCGGTTTCTTCCTCATCGTCCATATACGCGCCCGTGAGAGCAAAATATTCAGCCATTGTTATCTTCTGTTCAAACTCAGAGGAACTTATTGTAGCAGCGCCATGGGATTCCACAAAATTTACGATATCACGATCGGAAGTGACGACAAGGGCTCTTTCAGCCTCCCTGGCAGCCATCCTTTTTATCACGGCATCGGCCAGCTCTCCCTGTCGGGAAAATTTTATCTCAATTCCTTTTATATAATCTCTTTGCTGCAGAAAAGAAAGCACATTCGCAGCATCAAAAACCACAGTGATCTTATGGTGTTTTATTTTTTTATAGGCAGCGAGCTTGTCGAGAAGAACTTCCCTTCCCAGTTGCAGATCCTTTTGGTCAAAGGCAGCTAACGTACAAGACTGGCGTATCAAATTATATCCATCTATTATAATATGAAAAGACATCCACTTAAAACCAGATCATAAAACTTCTTTTTTATATGATTTTTTTGATATTTGTCCGGCATCATTTTTTCTGCATACAATTTTTACCATAAAAACAATCCCTAACATAAAATTTAATATTTTAAAAGAACATAAGAATAGAGCCGAAAGCAACACAAGCAGTTCCATATAAAATTTTACGGTATTTTGAAATTATGTTTGACGGTGGGGTAACCTTTCAGGACAAAGCTGAAAAATCGGCGATCTTCTTACCTTGACCTTTAGCTACTATTTCTTATTTTATGATATTAATCTTAGGATCGTGGGCCAAAATCCCTGGCAATCTTCGATCACTCCGCGAGCCTTAAACGAGGTAGCCATGAATCGTATCAAAAAAATATTTTCGCTCTGCACGCTTTTTATTTTTCTATCCGGTATGTTTTTTCCGGACCGAGTATTCAGCATCACAATTAAACAGGAAGAAGATCTGTCTCGTGAGTTCATGAAAGCGGTTTCGAAAAATCTTGAGTTTGTTAAAGATCCGTTTATCGTCAACTATGTAAACAAGGTGGGGCAAAAAATTGTTTCCGCCCTTCCCCCTCAACCTTTTACCTATCACTTTTATGTAATCAAGGAGGATGACTACAATGCTTTTGCAAGCCCGGCCGGCAATATTTTTATTAACAGCGGCCTCATTGAGGCAATGGAAAATGAGGAAGAACTTGCCGGAATACTGGGACATGAAATAGCTCACGTTCAATGCCGGCACATTTCCGATATGATAGACCGATCAAAAAAAATCAGCATGGCAACGCTTGCCGGCCTTGCAGCAGGAATACTCCTTGGAGCCGGCGGTGCGGCAATGCTCGGCAATGCCGTAACAGTCAGTACAATGGCGGCCGGTCAATCGTTGGGCCTTATCTACAGCCGGGAACACGAAATGCAGGCGGACCAGATCGGATTGAAATACCTTACTGAAGCAGGATACTCCGGCACAGGCCTGTTAAAAACGCTCAAAAAAATTCGAAGCAAAAACTGGTTCGGCACTGAACAGATTCCCACTTACCTGAAGACCCACCCTGCTGTAGAGGACCGCATTGCCTACATCGACCTGTGGCTTGAAGGACACAAAAACGACATCAATCAAGAATCCATAATACCCCCGGACGACTTTCTCTGGGCCCACACCCGGCTGATTGCTGTTTGTGGGGAAGAAAGCACCGCTTTAAGAAAATTTAAAACCGCCATCAATAAACATCCGGAAAACCCCATGGCAAATTACGGATACGGGCTGATTCTGGCAAGGACAGGCAAACGGGAAGAGGCAATCACGTACCTTAAAAAAGCACTGAAGAAAAAGCCTTTTGATCCTTATATTTTAAAAGATATAGGAAAAGTCTATTTTTTAGCAGGCCGATATCCCGAAGCATTAAATGCTCTGGAAAGTTCTGCAAAAATTGCACCCCATGATGATCCGGAAGACCTTTTTCTTATCGGCCGCACACAGATGGAACTCGGGTTGCTCCAGAAAGCCGTATTTACGTTTGAAGATCTTGCAGCAAAAAAACCGGACCATAAAAAGGCATTCTATTTTCTGGGTAAAAGTTACGGCAAACTGGGAAGGCTTGCAGAAGCTCACTATTATTTAGGTATATATCATAAAAACAGAAAAGACTTTAAAAATGCCCTGTTCCATTTGAACAGAGCATTAAAAAAGACCAATGACCCCAGCAGAAAACTTGAGATCGAAAAAATGTTAAAAAAAATAAGAAAAGGCGAATCACAAGCCAAGGGACCCTGAAAAACCGGAGAAGTGAGCTAAACGCTCAACTCCTTTGAACGGTTGGCAGCCGCAACAATCGCCTCGACGATTCTTTCTTTGACCCTGTTACCCTCCAGGACCTTGAACGCCGCTTCCGTGGTGCCGCCCGGAGACGTAACCTTTCGACGCAGCACTTCGGGAGATTCATTTTTTTCCTCCATGAGTTTCAACGCACCTTTCAGGGTGGCAAGGGTCAGTGTTTCAGAATCCTCCCCATCGAGTCCCAGCTCAATACCGGCAGCAATCATGGATTCAATCAGATAAAAAACATAGGCGGGACCGGAACCGGAAAGGGCTGTCACTGCATCCAGGTCCTTTTCCTTAAATTCTATGACCTTGCCCATGGCCTCCAGAATAGTTCGGGCAATCTCGATTTCTTCGGCTGTGGCATGGCTGTTCGGGCTCATTCCGGACATACCGGCCAAAACCAGGGCCGGGGTATTGGGCATCACCCGTATGACAGGAAGCTTTTCCCGGTCTTTTTCATCCAGGGAGGTATAAAGCAGGTTTTCAATCTTTTGTATGGAGACCCCTGCGGCAATGGAGATCACCAGCTTTCGTTCCGGTACGGCATAATTTTGCTGTGCGGCAATTTGAGAAAGAAGTTGATCAATTTGCTGAGGTTTGACAGCTATGATAACAATATCGCATTGGGAAAAAAGCTTGAGATTATCCGTCATGCCGCAAACACCGTATGTACGGCTCAGGATATCGAGTCGTTCTTCACTGACGTCGCTGATATATACCCTGGCCGGATCGGCAATACCGGATTGGATGATCGCCCCCGCAAAAGCTTCCCCCATATTTCCAGCACCGATCAAGCCTATTTTCTTATTCAGTTTTTTCACGTTATCTCCTTTTTTATGCCGCGTAAAATTACGGCATATTTTTTCTATAAGTACTATCACAAAACTAATCCGGTATATTATACAAAAGAAATCCCAAATAACAAATTTCAAATAACAAATAAATTCCAATGGAGAAAATTCCAAATTCCAAACAACTAACCCCAAATAGATATCTGAGATCTTCTTGGAGTTTGGATATTGTGTTTTGAGATTTATTTGAAATTTGGTGCTTGAGATTTGTGATTTTAAATTTGGTCAAACCGTTAATAAATGCCGGAAAACTTATGTTCAAGTATTTAGCGCTTTTAAGAGGCTCTTTTTCTCTTTTTCACTCAGATGACGCCAGGCGCCTTTGGCAAGCTTTCCAAGCCTTATATTTGAAATCCTTATCCGCTTAAGGCCTGATACCCGATTACCCACTTTCTGTACCATACGACGAATCTGCCTGTTTTTGCCTTCTTTCAGAACAATGAGAAAGCGTTTTGAGGAAATCCTTTTAATCTGCGCCGGCCGGGTCTTTGTGCCCATAATCGGCAACCCTTTTGCCATCTGGTTCAGGGCGGCATCGGATATGTATTTTTCTACGGTAACGTCATATTCCTTTTCATGGTCAAAGGAGGGATGAGAAAGGCG
Source organism: Deltaproteobacteria bacterium (assembly GCA_019308655.1). Taxonomy (GTDB): domain Bacteria; phylum Desulfobacterota; class Desulfobacteria; order Desulfobacterales; family JAFDHS01; genus JAFDHS01. The sequence goes on along the minus strand of JAFDHS010000039.1, from coordinate 9,701 downwards.
GTGATGAATCCTGCCGTCATTGGTCAAAAGCAAAAGCCCGGTTGAATCCTTATCAAGCCGCCCCACCGGGTAGACACGTTCCGGAATGTCGATCAGATCGAGAACAATTTTTTTCCCTGCCTGGTCGCAGGTGGTAACATAGCCTTCCGGTTTGTTTAAGGCAATATAAAGCGATTCCTCTTTGGCCAATATACTCCTTCCTTGAAATTCCACCCGGTCTTTTTCCGGATCGATCTTTGTGCCCAGTTCAGTAACAACACTCCCATTGACCTTGACAAGGCCTTGTTTTATGTATTCCTCTCCTTTTCTCCTGGAACAAATGCCGGCCATTGAAAGAAATTTTTGTAACCGTATACTTTCCTGTTTTTCTCCTTTTGCATGTTCATGATGTGCATTTTTCATTTTCAAGATCTATAATCCGCATTTATTTTAACATAATCGATGGAAAAATCGCAGGTAAAGACCGAGGTTTTCCCCTCCCCCATATGCAAATCAATCAAGATGGTAAATTCATCCTTTTTAAGGACCTTTGTCGCCTCAGCCTCAGCAGCATCTCCACATCCCATGCCGTCTTTAACCATCAGGACATCATCAAAAAAAATATCGACCTTGTCCGGTTCCAACGGTACATTCGCCCGGCCTGCTGCAGCCAGAATCCTCCCCCAGTTGGCATCCTCTCCAAAAAGTGCCGTCTTTACCAGGTTTGAATGAGCAACCGTATCTGCAACCCGATATGCATCCTGGTCGGACACTGCACCTTTTACGGCGACTTCAACAAACTTGGTGGCACCTTCGCCGTCTTTGACCACCATTTTTGCCAGATCCATCAAAACATTATCCAGAAGACTTTGGAAAGATTCGATATGGGAAGGTTCTTTTGCGACCGCTCCCGACAACCCGTTTGCCATGAGCAGAACCATATCGTTTGTGCTGGTATCTCCATCTACGGTAATCCGATTGAAAGATCGCTCGACCCCCGCCAAAAGCATCTGCCTCAGCACGTCTGAATCCGCCTTTATATCGGAACAGACAAAGCACAACATGGTAGCCATATCCGGACGTATCATACCCGACCCTTTGACTGCGCCGGTGATGGTAAAGGTTTTCCCCTCCAATTGACCCTGCATGGAAATCATTTTAGGGACCGTATCCGTCGTCATTATCGCTTCGGCAAAATCAGAAAATCCTTCAGGCGTCATGGATTCAACAAGCCCGGGCACGGCTTTTTCTATCTTTTCAACAGAAAGTGGTTGACCGATAACACCGGTTGAGGCGACAAGGACCAGATCTTCAGTGATTTCAAGCGCTGAAGCGGCAAATTTTGTCATGGCCTCAGCATCCTTCATCCCCTGTTGTCCGGTACAGCAGTTGGCATTACCGCTGTTGGCGATAACGGCCCGGCACACGCCGGATTTAATCCGCTCCCGGTCAAGGATTACAGGTGCCGCCAAAATTTTATTTTTGGTAAATACCCCGGCGACATTCGCCTGAACATCCGAGTAAATAATTCCAAGGTCCTTTTTCTGTTTCTTTTTCAGGCCCGAAGCAACCCCTGCTGCCTTAAATCCTTGGCACATTATATTTTTCATGTTTACAGTTCCATAATATTTTAATAGGATTTATAATTTTTTGATATTCAGCAATTCTAATTTTGACGTTTTGTAAATTAAGCGGCGAATTTACCCAAAATTGTTGGGCTTCGCTATCACTCAACCCAACAACCTACGTGATATTCATTTACCTAAATTAGAATTCCTGCTTGATATTATCTTTGGAGTTCAGACTTTAAGTCTGAATTCCAAACTTCGGCCGTTTGCCTTTGATTTGACAGAACCCAATGATATTGTCAATTCACATTATATAACAAAAAAACAAATTGGCCGATTTATTTTTGCTGAGTCTCTACCCCCGTTACATAAAGCTTATTTTTCGATGGCAAAAAACTTTAAAATCACGGTTGAATACGACGGAACCCGCTATCACGGCTGGCAGATACAAAAAAAAGATCGTACCATCCAGGGAGAAATTGAAAACGCATTAAAAACCATGACGAGAAAAAAGGTCAACCTCAGCGGCTCAGGCCGGACCGACGCCGGTGTACATGCATTCGCTCAGGTCGCCAACTTTCGCTGTGACACCAAACTTTCCGCCCAAACTTTTCCTCAACAGTCTTTTGGAGGAAGATATTCTAATCAAGGAATGCGAAGAAGTGGATGAAACATTTCATGCCCGGTTTGATGCAAAAAAGAAAACGTATCATTACAGAATCTTAAACCGCCATCTTCCCATTGCAATCGGCCGGCAATATGCATGGTTTATACGAAAAAAGCTGGAGATTGACGCCATACGCGCTGCCATCTCTCATATCATCGGCACACACGATTTTAAAGCATTTGAAGGAACAGGCAGCCCCAGAGCGCACACAAACAGAAAGGTCATCAAAGCGACGATTGAGGAAGAAAAGAAGGATTATCTTGTTTTTGAAATAACGGCAAACGGATTCTTAAGATATATGGTCCGCAATATTATAGGTACACTTATCGATGTAGGCCTTTGTAAAATCACCCCGGATGATTTCAAAGCCATACTTCTTTCAAAAGATCGAAGCCTGGCAAGCGCCACCGCCCCCCCTCACGGTTTATTCCTGATGCATGTCGATTATTAACAGGGCGTAGTTTAAAAGTAACTCGGAGTTGCTTTGGAATCTACGAATTCGGTCCTTATACTTCTTGAGATCCCCTTCCCTTCTTTAGCTTTTGGACCTGCTGGTTATAAAATGCAATAACCTCTCTTCTGTTGAGCATCCCGATGAGGATGCCGTGATCATCCTCTTTTACCACGGGAAGGCTGTCGATATTTTTTACGGTCAATTTCTGAAGGACTGAATTCAAATCTTCGGAAGCGGTAGTTAAAATGATATCCGTAGTGGCAATGTCCTTTACTACGACAAGGTGTTCGATATCCTTTGAAAAGAGCACACCCCTTATATCCGTGCTGGAAAATATTCCGGCCAGTCTTTCATGGGTATCCATAACAGGGAAATAGTGCTGCTTTGTTTCACAGAAGAATTTCTTGAAATCAAGAAAGGACATGCCCTGGGGGATAAGGGTTACCTTTTTTACAAGATGCATCAGGTCCTTGACATGAATGGCCTGTAATATATCCACCATAAATTCTCCTGCATGGGCAGGGGAATGGATCTTGCTCTTTACCTGCTTGACGTAGATGGTCCATTTCTGGGCCATCAGATAACAGACCGAACATACCAGAAGACTTGGAAGAAGCAGATGATATGAATTGGTCATTTCACTGACAAATATAATAGTGGAAATCGGCGTATTTGAAACAACGGTGAAAAGACCGGCCATACCGACAACGACAAAGGCCCCGGGCTCGGTGACAACCCCCGGCATGATAAGGTTAAATGCCTTGCCTACCGCGCCCCCCATGGCGCCGCCGATGACGATCGACGGTCCGAAAACGCCTCCGCTGCCCCCGGAACCGATGGAAAAAGATGTTGTGATGATTTTGCCGACGGCAAGAAACAGCAAAACAGAAATGGCAAGTTCATTGTGAAGCGCCTTTTGGGCAAAACCATAGCCGAAAGCCAAGGTGTAGGGTAAAAAAAACCCGATGATACCCGTACAAAATCCTCCGATGACCGGCTTGATGTGATTGGGAATATTTAAGGATTTAAAAAGCCTGGTTATGCCGTAAAAGGATTTGATGTAAAAAACACCTGTAATAACGAGCACAAACGCAAGAACAATATACGGACCTAATTCAAGGGGATTTCGAAAATGAAAATCAGGGGACTCAAATAAAGACCCCCATCCAAATACCAGACAAAAAAAACAGTAGGCAACCACAGATGAAATTCCGGCGGGAATAATAACTTCGGACTCAAACTCGGGATCTCTGTATAATACTTCAGCGGCAAAAAGAGCGCCTGCAAGAGGCGCTCTGAAGATACTCCCTACCCCGGCACCGATCCCCGCAGCCATCATGATTCTGCGTTCCCGGTCGGACAATTTGAGTTTTGTCGCCAGAAAGGACCCGAAACCGGCACCGATCTGCGCTATGGGACCTTCCCGCCCCCCGGACCCACCGGTTGTAAGGGTAATGGCAGAAGCTATGGTTTTAATAAAGGGAACCCTGCTTCGTATATAGCCTCCTTTTGAATGATAGGCATCAATAGCAGCATCCGTACCGTGCCCTTCCGCCTCGGGCGCAAAGGTATATACCAGCCATCCACTCACGATTCCTCCCAGGGCAGGTAAGAAGAGGAGTATCCAGCGATTAAAGGGAGTGGTTGTGGGGGGGAAGAGGTGATGTTCGCCGGCAGGTGCAGGCGGTCGATAACCTGCGATCCCATCCATAAAATAATGAACGCCAAGCTGGCAAAGATAATGAAATGCGATGGAGCCTAATCCTGCAATAAAGCCTATTAATATAAAGTAAAAAAACCATTTACCCGCATGGGCGATGCCGGAAGAGCCTTTCATAGAGGAAATCCATCCGAATTTGGTTTTCATGAAAGTTAATAGGTCCATTAGTTCAAATCTTCTATCCCCTGCAAAACAATGTCAAACAGCTCGGGAATCTCCTTTTCCTCCAGACATGAAAAAGCGACTCTCAGGTCCCTTTCTCCAATGGAAATAAGTCCGACGCCGTATTTATCAAGAAGATGAAGCCTTAAGGTTTCAGCATTCACGGACTTGAGCCTTATACACATAAAATAGCCTGAATTAAAGGGGTAAACATCCCAGGCATCTTTGTACTTGGGATCTGAAAGCACCGCTTTTACACGATTGGCTCTTTTTTTCAGTACTTCGAACTTTTCCTCTTTTTCCGCCGGATATTTTTTATCCTGCATTGATTTTAATACGATGGACTGACCCAGATGAGAAGCATTGGATATGTTTCCCCTTACACATCCGGCCGTCTTTTTTTCAAGGGCCTCATAAAAAGGTCCAGGATCCCCCTGTATTTTACATCCATAGGTAATAAAACCGATCCGCAACCCCCAGACAAAATTTTCCTTGGTGGCACCATCCAGTTTAACGGCAAGCAGCCTTTCATGTTGATTACACAAACGTGCAAAGAGTGATTCCTTTAAGGTTTCTTCTTCATAAAAAAGCCCGAAATAGGCATCATCTGCAACCGCAACAACATTTGTACCTCCCCTGGCAACGTCAGTGAGGATTCTGACAATCCGGTTCCCTTCTTCTTCGGTTGCCGTATAGCCTGTGGGATTGTGGGGAAAATTTAAGAGGACAATTATCTTGTCATTTTTTGCTGCTTCCTCTTTGACCCGATTTTCAAAAGCTTCGACATTAAAACCGCCCTTTGCCGTGAATATGGGGTAATTCGTGATCTTGACGCCCTTTCTGATGCTCAGCGTCATGTTGTAGTTCCCCCACATCATATCCGGCAAAACAATCACATCGCCCGGATCCGTCCAGACATCCGCAAAAATGCTGATCGCATGAGTAATACCACTTGTAACCACAGGAAGACTCGTCTCTTTATTTGAAAGCGAAGGATTTTTTTCAAACTGGGATTCTTTCCAGATTTTTCTTAAAGCTGGAATACCAAAGGAGGGAGCATAGGTTAATGATTCTTCAGGTCGAATGGTGCCAAGGGTATCCATAATCGAGGGGAAATGCATGATCCCCCCTTCCTCTGTGGCAATCCCGATGGTTGCATTTAGTTTATATGCTTTTTTCTTTGCCTCTGCGCTCTGGCTCAGGATTCCCTTAGGGAAAAAAAGTTTTTTGCCAATCTCCGACAACATCTCCATAATATGGGGATTGCCCTTTTCAATAACCTGGTTTAGCTGGCTGGCTAGCAAATTCATGTATCCGGCTTCCTTTGGCACTATTCAATTAAAATAGTTAAAAGTGTTCAAGTTCAGGCGCAACAACCCGGTTCACGCACTTTAGACTTTTTTTAAAATTTTTGAAATAATAAAACGAAAATGAAAAAATACGATGATTCTTACAGGTTAGAGGGGAAAATTGTCAAGAGAAAAGCAGTCAGGGTAAGGGATTTTCGACAAGATGGGGGGTGTGTACACCAGCCAAACCCGCCCGCTGTTTTGATTGGTCAAAACAGCGGGCGGGCAATAACGCAGATTTTGCTGCGATTGTAAAAAAAATAGCCGATCATTAACGGAAACGAACTATCCCTTACGCTTGGAAGCCTTGAGCGGATTGATCTTAGCTTTGGTTTCCGCCACCTCCCTTGAAACATGCGTTGCCAGGTTGCAATTTCCTACTTTCCATTTTAATTCAGGATCAGGGCATGCGGTACAATACCAGCCGGATGATAACTCGACGGTACGCTTGCACTCTTCACACTGCTCTATAATCTGACGGCAGCTTCCTCCTTTGTATGAACAGCCCTGTGCCGTCATAAATGAACATTCGCTACCGTCTCTTACTGTTTTACAGATCATTGAAAGCACCTCTTTTAAGGTAAAAAATACTTATATTATAAGGATAAAAACACAGCCTTTAAAGTCTCACAAACAAATTTGGCTTTTTAAATCAACTCACTCCCCTTGTCAATATTAATTTATCATATTTTTATTAAAATTTAAGGATACCGGACGAACCCTTATTTTCAAACTGCCTCTAAACATAGAACAAAAAAACAGTTGCTTTTTGATTAAAAAATTGCGAATTTAACTAGTTTAAATTCGCATACTGTAATTTTTTCTGAATCAGTGTTCGAATAGAATTTTTTGGAAAAACGATGGATAAAGTTGTTCAAAAGGATATAAAAGCTACCGTAAAATGATTATACAAAAAGTAACTGAAGTTCTAAGGATCGAGGCAGAGGGCATTTTAAATTTAATTGATCGTATTGACGACAATTTCGTCAAAATGGTGGATCTGATTTACAACTCAACCGGCCGTGTAATTGTTGCCGGTATCGGCAAGTCCGGAATAATAGGCCGAAAAATTGTAGCAACGTTCAACAGTACGGGAACACGATCCATCTTTTTGCACCCTGTTGAAGCCATACATGGAGATCTTGGCATCGTGAGCCGGGAGGATGTATTTCTTGCACTCTCCAACAGCGGTGAAACTGATGAGCTGAATATCATGCTGCCGAGTATCCGGAAAATAGGATGCAGTATTATAGCGTTTACCGGGAACAAAAATTCCACATTAGCGAAAAACAGCGACATCGTTATTGATGCAGGGGTGGAAAAAGAAGCCTGTCCTTTGGGCATGGCACCTACTGCAAGTACTACGGCGCTTCTTGCCATGGGAGATGCACTTGCTGTAATCCTCATCAACAAAAAACATTTCAAAAAAAGTGACTTCAAAAAAAATCACCCCGGTGGAATGCTTGGCCGGCGGCTTTCTTGCAAAGTTAAAGATATCATGTTAACGGGAGACGTTGTACCTTGTGTCGATGATAAAACTTCTGTGAAACAAGCACTCACGGAAATGAATCGTTTTGAATTGGGAGCGATCCTCATTACGAAAACAGACGGAATTCTTACCGGCATCATTACTGACGGAGACATAAGACGTTTAATTATAAAAGAGATGATATTTTTTGATGGCAGCCTCCAGAATATTATGACCGAAAATCCGCGAACGGTTCAACCGGAATCCCCTGTCTATGACGCATTAAATCTCATGGAAGAGCATCAGATAACAGTCCTTCCCGTAATAAATTCCACCGGAAAGGTTCAGGGCATTTTACATCTGCACGACATATTAGGCAAAGGCGCTTTCAAATTCAATGCAACATAATAATTTTCCTTGCGGCCATTTTCGTTAAAGAGGGTATCATGAGCTGTACTTGTGTCGATACAAAAATAGAAACGCTTGGAGATCCCAAAATACCGTCCCCCATCCAGCAAGATTACAAGGAGACGTGCAGTCAAAGTTTTATATCCGATACCGACAGGGTCCTTATCGATGTTGATCCGAACCATATCAACATGATGTGCAAAAAAAACCAACCCCTCCCATCCTTTGAACTCGCCGGCCCCAGAAGAAAGATATACTTTGACCCAAGCAAACTGAGGTGTGCGGTCGTAACATGCGGCGGGCTCTGTCCCGGTTTGAACGATATCATCCGCGCAATATTTCTGGAACTTTACTACCGTTACGGTGTCAAGAATATATACGGCATAAAATACGGAATCCAAGGCTTTATTCCGGAATATGGCCATGACATTATTGAACTTACGCCGGAATTGGTTGTCAATATCCTTGATATGGGGGGGTCAATCCTCGGATCTTCAAGGGGAGCACAGAATGTAGAAGCTGTTGTCGATGCTTTGGAAAGGATGAATATCGGCATACTTTTTATGATTGGAGGCGATGGGACCCTTATGGCCGCCACCCAAATAGGCAATGCCGTAACAAAAAGAAACCTGAAGACAAGTGTCGTTTGCATACCCAAAACCATTGATAACGATATATACATGGTCTCCCGCTCTTTTGGCTTTCAAACCGCCGTTGAAGTGGCTACTCGGGCCATAAAGGGCGCTCATAATGAAGCGGAAGGGTATCCTAAGGGCATCGGCCTTATAAAATTGATGGGCAGACATTCCGGTTTTATAGCGGCAACAGCGGCACTGGCTCAGCAGGATGCCAATTTTGTTCTGATTCCGGAGGTTGATTTCAACCTTGAAGGACCGGATGGATTTCTATCCGCCCTTGACAAACGCTTAAAACAAAGAGGACATGCCGTCATCGTCGTTGCCGAAGGAGCAGGACAAAATTTTTTTAAAACCGTGAACGGGGAACGGGATGCATCGGGAAACATCAAATTAAAGGATATCGGCCTTTTTCTCAAGGATCGGATCATATCCCATTTCAAGGCCAAAGGAATCGAAGTTTCGCTTAAATACATAGATCCCAGCTACATGATAAGAAGCCTGCCTGCAAATGCTAATGACAGTGTATTTTGCGGCTTTTTAGGGCGAGATGCCGTTCATGCAGGCATGACGGGAAAAACAAAACTCCTTATCGGACGCTGGAATGAACGCTTTGTACATGTGCCCCTGTCTTCATCGGCAGGAAAACGCAAGCAGGTCGATCCCAATGGTAAATTGTGGCAAACCGTGCTTGAGTCAACCGGACAGGGTCTATTGAAAAATAATATTGACACGAGGAGGTTATGAATCCGTTTGACATTGTTATTATAATCGTTTTGGGGGTTTGCCTCATAAGGGGAGTGTTTAGAGGTTTTATCAAGGAATTGTCTTCAATAATAGGTGTATTAGGAGGATTTTATGCTGCCTATACCTATTATGTGTATGTTGCAGAACATTTATCCGGGTGGATATCCAATATTTCATATCTCAACATACTGAGCTTTCTGATCGTTTTTTGCGGCGTATTCTTTATCATCAGCGTCCTGGGGGTCATAATCAAATATATTTTGAATATAGCCTTTTTGGGATGGATTGATCGTATCTTTGGAGGCGGATTCGGGATTTTTAAAGGGATTCTGATTATTTCCGTCTTGTTAATCGCTCTTACGGCCTTTCTCCCAAAGGAAGCACCTGTTATAAAGAACTCTCATCTTGCACGTCATGTAACGCAAATAGCTGAAATAATGTCCAAGGTAATTTCACCACAGATGAAACAAGAGTTTTCAGAGAAGATGGAGGGCTTAAAAAAAAGTTGGGAAAACAACGATTAAACGGCGACAATTCAGGTATC
>JAFDHS010000038.1 GCA_019308655.1 Deltaproteobacteria bacterium | reverse complement strand
TTAAAGAAAGATTTGCCATTTTAGACAGAAAATCGATTTCAACAGCGGTAAACGCCTTGACCGTGGCCTCCGGACGGATTTCCCGAATGGTTTTGATCATATCGACATAAAATTCAAAAGGAATGGAAGGATTCAAGCCGCCGACAACGTGCAATTCCCTTACCGGTTCATCAATCCGTTCCAAAAGCCTCTTTTTGACATCTTCAATGGAAAAGGTATATGAACCGGTTTCACCTTTTTTTCTTGAAAAGGCGCAAAACAGGCAATGGTTGATACAAACATTGGTATAGTTCAGATGCTGGTTGTATACATAATAGGCCTTGTCGCCATGGCGCCGGCGGCGCATATAATCGGCCAGAAAGCCTATGCCGATAAGATCGGGACTTTTGTACAGAGCAAGGCCGTCTTCAAAATCAAGGCGGCGGCCGGAGAAAATCTTTTCTTTTATTTCAATCAGCCGGTTATCTAGTAAAGGGATATTCATCACCACTCCAACAGAAGTATGCACAAATTAATTTGCTAAAATAATTTGTGTACATTTAGTGAAAAAAATCAAAATTTTAAAAATTAAAACGTATTCACAGTATGACCATGTGGTCACACATATAAAACAGTTGAAATATTTAAATCAAGTCTTTATTGATTATTTTGATATGATTATTAATTTTATTGATGGGATTTTACTATTTTGATAGCTTCTGTCAGTTTCCAAATATCGTAAAAAAACAAAAGACTTCCCGGTCCGGAAAAGGAACTTATTGTGCAAAAAACTATTAAAAAAAGATTAACACAACTTAAAAAATCATCTTCAAACAAAAATTTTGACACTTTAATGGTTCTCAAAGAAGAGAACCGAAGGTATTTAAGTGGTTTTACAGGCGAGGACAGCCAGTTTGAAGAATCAGCCGGTGCGCTGTTTATAACCGAAGAAGAACTTATTTTTGCCACGGATTCACGCTTTGAGACCCAGGCTGAAAATGAGGCCCCTCTTTATGAAATCAGATGTTACGAAAAAGGGCTGGTCAGAGAATTACCCGATATTCTGCGGCAATTGAAAACCAAAAAACTCGGCTTTGAAAGCAGGCGCATGTCATATCATCAGTATATAAAAATTGATGAGCAACTCCAAAAAGAAAAGATTGCCGTTGATCTTGTTGATGCCGATAACATGGTGGAAAACCTTCGTGTAACAAAGGACCCTGCAGAGGTCGAAACCATAAAAAAAGCCCTTGACATTGCCGAGTCGGTTTTCAAGGATTTTATTGCAAACGGCCTTTTACCGGGCATGACGGAAAAAGAGGCTGCCTGGGCCATGGAGAAGGGAATGCGTGAAGCTGGTGCGGAATCATTGTCCTTTCCAACGATCGTGGCTTCCGGCCCCAACAGCGCTCTGCCCCATGCCATTCCCGGAGACAGAAGATTTCAGAAAGGTGAGCCGATTCTCTTTGACTGGGGTGTAAAAATAGACGGTTACTGTTCCGATACATCCAGAACGGTTGTAATCGGAACGCCTGATGAACGATTTAAAAAAATTTTTACGACCCTGTATGATGCCCAGCAAAAAGCCGTTGATGCCATACGTCCCGGTATAACGGGAAAAGAAGTTGACACCATCGCAAGAAGCCACATTGACAAAACCGAATTTAAAGGCAAATTCAGCCACGGTCTTGGGCATGGCGTCGGTCTTGCCGTTCATGAATCTCCAAGACTGAGTAAATTAAGTGATACAAAGCTTGAGCAGGGAATGGTTGTTACCGTTGAACCCGGGATATACATTCCCGGTTGGGGAGGTCTCAGGCTCGAAAACATGGTGCTTGTCCGGGAAAATGACGCCGAGGTGCTCAACAGCCTGGACTGCCGGAACTTTTTGATCGGAGAGTGATACCATTGACTTCATTGGATGCGCTTGTTGACAGGTATGTCAACCACCCGAAAATCGGCCTTAAATTTCCAGGCGTTCTTTCGGTTAATGAAATTAAACCTCATCCACCACGGCCTGCGATAAAATATAAAAAAATCAAAAACTTGGAATATAAGATGGTTAATTCAGGGCTTTTTTCCTTCTTGACCGGTTATTATAATTATAATAATATAATAAATTTTGCTTACAGCGATAATTTCCAATTATGCGTATAGACTGCATACGTCCGTAATCGACGTTTTCAGTACTGCTTTGCTTTAACTTTGCTCGGCATCCGGATAATTGAGAAAGGTGAGTGAAAGGCGGACCACGCAGAACGTTCAATAAATATAAAAGGGTTTATAACCGTGACGACATTATTTCAAAACAAGAGAATATCGGGTTGGTGGACTCCGAACAATGCCACCCAAAATATAATGCCTGAAAAGGGAGAAGATGCACTTAAGGCCGCCGTCAAGAATATTATACATCCTGTATTCCTTATGGATATTGATGGGCAGATCGGAGTCGGCAACGACGGCAAGGTTACTATCGGAGAAAAAATACCGCCGGAGTCACAAAGCTATCCCCTGGCAGCCTATGCACCTCCCCTTCACCCGGAAAACTTCGGTGATCCCCTTTTTAAAAGAACACACAATCTTCGGTATGCTTATGTTGCAGGTGCTATGGCAAACGGCATCACATCCGTGGAGATGGTCGAACAGATGGGCCGTGCCGGAATGATCGGTTTTTTTGGTGCCGGCGGGCTTTCTCCCGAGAGAGTCGAAGATGCCATCGACAGGCTGCAGGAACGCATGGATAATCTCCCCTTTGGTTTTAACCTGATCAACAGCCCCCACGCTCCCGAGCTTGAACAAGCCGTGGTCGATCTTTATTTAAGAAAAGGGGTTAAGCTGGTCAGTGCCGCAGCCTACATGAGGCTCACGCTTCCCCTCGTTTACTTTCGTGTTAAAGGAATTCATCGTGACGCCGGCGGCAACATCATTGTTCCCAACAAGGTCATTGCCAAAGTTTCCAGAGTGGAAGTGGCCCAAAAATTCTTTTCGCCGCCACCGAAAAAGATTCTGGCGCAGCTTGTCGAAAAAAAGATGCTCACCAGTGAAGAAGCCCAGCTTGCCGAATCCATACCCATGGCGGAAGATCTTACAGCCGAAGCCGATTCAGGCGGTCATACGGACAATCGACCGGCCTTTGCGTTATTACCGACCATGATCGCTTTGCGCAATGAAATGGCTCAAAAATACAACTATAAAGAACCGCTTCGGGTAGGTCTCGGGGGAGGAATCGCCACACCCGAATCAGCAGCTGCGGCATTTGCAATGGGAGCCGCTTATATTCTTACCGGTTCGGTTAATCAGGCCTGCATTGAATCCGGCACGTCGGGTGCCGTTCGCCGGATGCTTTCAAAAGCCGGACAGGCGGATGTGACCATGGCACCATCAGCGGATATGTTTCAAATGGGTGTAAAGGTCCAGGTTTTAAAACGCGGCACCATGTATTCGGTCCGTGCCGGAAAACTCTATGAGCTTTACACAAAATATGATTCTCTTGAAGATATCCCGGAAAAAGATAAAGACATACTGAAGAATAAATTCTTTCATTCCCCCTTTGAAGCGGTATGGGAAAAAACAGCGGATTTTTTTGCAATACGTGACCCCAAACAGATAACAAGAGCTGAAAAAGACCCCAAACACAAGATGGCGCTTGTCTTTCGCTCTTATCTCGGGCAGTCTTCAAGATGGGCCATATCCGGTGATCCTGAAAGACTCATTGACTCCCAGATCTGGTGCGGGCCGGCCATTGGCGCTTTTAATGAGTGGGTTAAAGGATCTTTTCTTGAAAAACCTGAAAACCGTAAAGTTACCACTGTTGCAATGAATCTTCTTTTCGGAGCTTCAGTCTCCACCCGTGCCAACTGGCTTCGTGCCCAGGGGATAGCGCTTTCTTCCGAAGCAGGAATTTTTTCTCCCATGGAACTTTCGAAAATATCGAAAATTCTGGACGCCTGTTAGTCAGAGGGGCTATGGGCTATGGGGCTTATACCTCATCACTTGAAAAGTTAATGCTATAACTTTCAGATTCACAACAAAAAATGCTAAAGCAGGTCTTATATCCCAAGGATAACGTCTTGGCGTTTTACGGCCTAAAGGCAAATATTATAAATGAAAAAAGACATATCCGTAGCCATCATAGGAATGGGATGCATTTTTCCCAAATCACCCGGCCTGAAAGAATACTGGCGCCTGATTTATCACGGCCAGGATGCCATAACCGATGTTCCCTCAACACACTGGTCTGCTGAAGATTATTTTCACAAGGACCCCAAAAAGCCTGACCATACGTACTGCACCCGGGGCGGTTTTCTCTCGACCGTATCATTTGATCCTGCAGAGTTCGGCATCCCCCCCTCTATCCTTGAAGCAACGGACACCTCCCAGCTTCTCGGGCTGATTACCGCAAAAATGGCCTTAGAAGATGCAGGATATGGGAACGGCCGGGAATTCAACCGGGACAAAACCAGCGTAATATTAGGGGTGACGGGAACTCAGGAACTGGTCATTCCACTCAGCGCACGGCTCGGCCACCCGATCTGGCGAAAATCCCTTGAGGATTCAGGGATTTCCAAAGAGAAGACCGAAGAAGTTATCCAAAGAATATCAGACCGATATGTATCCTGGCAGGAGAGCTCCTTCCCCGGCCTTTTGGGAAATGTCGTTGCAGGCAGAATCAGTCGAAGCCTGGACCTTGGAGGGACAAACTGTGTTGTTGACGCAGCATGTGCAAGCTCAATGAGCGCCATTAATTTTTCCATCCTGGAGCTTCTGTCCGGTCGCAGCGATATGTCGATTTCAGGCGGTGTCGATGCATTAAATGATATTTTCATGCACATGTGTTTTGCCAAGACATTGGTTCTTTCAAAAACAGGAGATGCAAAACCTTTTTCAGAGAATGCCGACGGTACGGTACTTGGCGAAGGAACAGGCATTGTCGTTTTAAAAAGGCTTGCTGATGCAAAAAGAGACGGCGACCGAATTTATGCCGTTATTAAAGCAGTTGGAACTTCAAGCGATGGAAAATCAAAAAGCATCTATTCCCCAAGAGTGGAGGGACAGGTAAAATGTCTTCAAAGAGCCTATGAAAATGCCGGCATCGATCCGGCCACCGTGGAATTGATTGAAGCCCACGGAACCGGCACCCGGGTGGGTGACGAGGTGGAATTTACGGCATTGAATCAGGTGATGGGTGCAGGTCGTAAAAACGGCAACCATTGCGTTCTGGGCTCGGTTAAGTCCATGATCGGTCATACCAAGGCCGCAGCAGGATCGGCCGGTTTAATCAAATCCGTCCTTTCCCTTTATCACAAGGTCTTGCCGCCGACCTTAAAAGCGGATAAACCGGACCCCAAATTAAATATTGATGAAAGTCCTTTTTATTTAAACAATAAGGTCAGGCCGTGGCCTGCAAGCAGCACCCATCCCCGTCGCGCCGGCGTCAGTGCATTTGGATTCGGCGGAAGTAATTTCCATGCCGTGCTTGAAGAATACACACCGGAAAAAAAAGAGACGTCCTGGGATGGATCGGTTGAAATCGTTGCGCTCTCGGCGCCAACCCGAAACGAACTCACACAAAAACTCTCCTCTTTTAAAAATGCAATCGACAACGGCCTGTCTTTCAAGAAAATTTCATTAAGGGCAGCCAGGACAAGATCTGATTTTTCTTCAAAAGATCCCTGCCGTCTGCTTTTAGTACTTGAACACGCCTTTAAAACAGCAGATGAAGATACGGAAAAGACCGGAAATATTTTTTCAAAAGCTCTGGACGGCATTGAATCAAACCAGGGAAACTCATGGAACCTTTCCGATATCTTTTATGGCGGCCCTGAATCGCCAGGTAAGCTCGCGTTTGTCTTTCCCGGCCAGGGAAGCCAATATGTCAATATGGGAAAAGAGATCGTCTGTTTTTTCCCGGAGGCCCATGAAATTATTCAAAATGCCGACACATCTTTTCATCAGGAGCATCCGGATTTCGACCGGTTAAATGATTTCATTTATCCGTATGCTGCCGGCCTCAAAGAAAAAACAAAGGCGGAACAGACCTTAAGAAATACGGATATCGCTCAACCCGCCATCGGTGCCGTCAGTTTGTCCATGCTGAAAGTTGTTGAAAAATTTGCCTTAAAGCCGGATGTGACATGCGGCCATAGCTTTGGCGAACTTACCGCCCTTTGTGCTGCAGGCAGAATTGACAAAGATACGTTTTGTTCCCTTTCGGTCCAAAGGGGCAAATTCATGGCATCAGCAGGCAAGAATAAAGGCACCATGCTGGCGGTAATAGCCCCCCTTGCCGAATTAGAAAACCTGATAGCAGAAAACAATCTCGATGTAGTGCTGGCAAACAAAAACAGTCATGAACAAGGTGTCTTGTCCGGCTCAACAGAAACAGTTGCCCGGGCTGAAAAAATATGTGCGGAAAAGGGATTCAGAACCATAATGTTGCCGGTATCCGCTGCTTTTCACAGTAAACTGGTAGAAGATGCCGCAAAACCTTTTATGGACGCCCTGAAAAATATTGATATGGTCTCTTCGAATATCCCGGTTTTTTCAAATACAACCGCTGCCCCCTACCCTGCCGAACCGGATGAGGCCAAAAGACTCCTTGGAAATCATCTGCTGAACCCTGTAAATTTTGTGAGTGAAATTGAGAACCTGTTCAACACAGGCGTCAAAACATTCGTGGAGATAGGACCCCGATCCGTCCTCACCGGCCTTGTAAAATCCATATTAAAGGGTCATGATTTTCAGGCAATTTCCCTGGACGCTTCTTCAGGGAAAAGCTCGGGTATGGCCGATCTTGCAAGAACACTCTGCCATCTCGCATCCATAGGTTATCCTGTTAAATTGGACAGGTGGGAACATCCTGCCAAAGAACCGAAAAAACCGATGATGAGCATACCTGTTTCAGGTGCGAATTACCGGTCGGAACCCAAAACAAAAACCAAAGCGTACACTCAAGAAAGCAGTGCGGTCCAGGTAAACAAAAAGCCGGGGGTAAAAAAAACCGCCGTAGAATCAGACAAACCCGTTACCCATAATAATAAAAAAGCCGTGAATACAACCCATACAAAACAACCCGCTTTAATTAAAGATGCTTTAAAAGTCGTTCAGGAGGGCTTAAAATCAATCCAGGCTCTCCAGAAGCAAACTGCTGAAACCCATCAAAAATTTCTGGAAACGCAAACACAAGCCGGCCGGGTCCTTCAGCAGATGATGGAAAATACACAACGTATGGCCGAATCCGCCATCGGGACAAAATCCTATGCGTATACTGTTCAACAACCGGAAGAAAAAATCCCGAATCTTCCAAAGCCTCAAACAGATTTTATCGATAAACCATCAGCTCAAGTTGTTGAGGACAAGACGAGCAGGGTCGCTTTTGCAGAACACCCTGACAAGCCTGATACAGACACGGAATTACCGGTTACCCGGTTGAGATGCTCGCCCCTGACATGGATATTGAGACGGATCTGGGTGTGGACTCCATCAAACGGGTCGAAATTCTGTCCGCTCTTGAAGAAAAAATGCCCGCTCTCCCTTCCATTCCGCCGGATATCATGGGCAGTTTGAAGACCCTCGGGCAAATCGCCGAACATCTGTCAGGTCATACTGACAACAACAAGTCCAAAGCGATGGGAAAACCGTCTTTAACTCAAGAGGCCGCAGCCGATTCTTCTGAAAATAAAGACCATAAAGAGATTGAAAAAATTTTGCTGGAAGTTGTAAGCCAACTTACCGGTTACCCGGTTGAGATGCTCGCCCCTGACATGGATATTGAGACGGATCTGGGTGTGGACTCCATCAAACGGGTCGAAATTCTGTCCGCTCTTGAAGAA